>DATENQ010000039.1:0-8752 GCA_035275005.1 Pyrinomonadaceae bacterium
GTTGGTAGCCCTTCTGTCCATGTACTGAGAAGCGCACACCCAATACAAACCACAGTAGCTTACGCCCTGGCGTAGTCTAGCGGCTTGTGGTTTTGTGTGTCCGGGCTCACCGATCACGTTAGAAAAGCTTGCTTGGGAGGCGGTGACGTTGCATCGTACCGCCATCCGGCCTCCGTGGCAATAGGAACTTTTAACTATTACACTGCAAAAGTCCGCAGTATTCAGGCGACACCCCTCTTCTAGTCTGAACTTCTCCCTTCCTGAGCAGAGTCATTTGCCTCGACCAAACGTCGAACCGTCTCAAGTGTATCGATATCAGTCGTATTCTTGTCGGGCCTCAACCGAAGAATTCTTGGAAAACGAAGCGCATAACCGCTCTTGTGACGCTTCGACGGCTGGACCCTGTCGAAAGTGACTTCAATCACAATCTTGGGCTCTACGAGTCGAACTCGCCCGTGACCAAACTCCTGCAAAGTATGTTCTTTGAACCACTCTGTCAGTTCCGTTAACTCCTGATCAGTCAAACCAGAATATGCCTTACCAATATTCAACAGCTCATCATCATCAACTGACCGGCGTACCGCAAAGGTATAATCCGACAGTAGGTTCCTGCGTTTCCCATGACCCACTTCCACAGCCGTCACCGCTACGTCGAGCGTCGCTATCGGCCGTTTTAACTTTAACCAGTCGCGCCCTCGTCGACCGGGTTTATAGAGCGAACTCGGACTCTTGATCATCAGACCTTCATTCCCGCGAGCCCGCGCACGTCCAAACTCATCGTCCAACATCGCGGCTTCCCGAAGCAGTTTGCCTTGAGACATCCGGAGCGGCCCCTGATCAGGCACTAGCTGGTCCAGTAGATGTCTTCGTTCGCTTAAGGGTTGGTCTATCAAGACTTTCCCTCCCGCATACAGTAGATCGTAGGCCACCAGTACCACCGGCACCGCCGCGAGTAATTGGCTCCCGACATTTTTCCGGCCCAACCTCTTTTGCAACTCGCTAAAAGGTAGTATCACCTCACCGTTCGCCGGAATGATTTCTCCATCTATGATGACACCGGTCGTCAGCGATCGGAGTGGCTCAACCAACTCCGGAAAGCGATGCGTGATTTCATCCATGGTCCGCGAATAGATAGCCACTCTGCCCGCCTCGACATGCGCCTGCGCACGAATCCCATCAAACTTGTCTTCAACTAAAAACTCTTCGGGCATTGTCCTCGCCACATCCGTTAGATCCGCCGCAGGTGTCGCCAACATAAACTTGATCGGATGAAACAGCCGCATACTCACATCACGTAGATCGCCAACTCTTGCGCGTGTCGCGGTTTCACCAATATCTCCCAGCAACATATTCGCATAAGCGACATCCGCCAACGGCTGACCAAAGATACGAGCAATTGCGTCTTCGACCAGACCCTCTCTTAGACCAATGCGCAGATCGCCGGACAACAACTTAACGAGGTACTTCGCCTCCAGCGGCGATGATTTGTGTAATACCGCGGTAAGCAACGCTGTCTTATTTTTTATGCCTCGAGTCTCACTCAGTCTCGTAATCAGCGACTCAGTTTCTGCAAGTGTGATGGTAGGTTCAAAAACACGCTTCGCCTCTTTAATGATCTCAGCCGCGAGATCCCCTGGATCGCCCAGCCGCACCCAACGAGGATAAAGATCTTCGGGGCTAAAACCTGTAGCTTCACTCAGAGCAGCACTGATAATGCTTCCACCCACATTTGTCGTACGGGCATCTGCTAGTGCAAACTGGTGCCCAGCAAAGTATCGAGCAGCACGAGTCAAGTCCGGCTCCGAAAGCGTCTCAAGGTAATGACCGAGTATCGCCGCCTTCTCGAGCTTCTTCGTCGTTGCGGCAACAGCCTCCGCGCATTCAGCAAACGCCTGTAGCGTCCCGGCGGAATTGTTCGTTTCGTTATTCATCACTAATAAACTTCAACGATTTTAAGTGATCCGGGTTAAGTCTCTTAAATGACCGCGCGTGCTCTTCTGCTTTCACTCATGACGCGTTACAATTCGCTGTCACCACGAAGCCCGACTCTTTCCGGCATTCCATCCGGCAAGGTTTCATAGCGTTCGCAATCTTACAGAAAGGTGAAAGAGAGCTGTGTTCGCATTCATTCTCGAAGGTCTCGGCAGTACCGAACTACTTTTTATACTCGTAATCGCATTGATTTTCTTCGGCCCCCGAAAACTTCCGCAACTGGCACGTTCGATGGGCAAGGGGCTCGCAGAGTTTCGCAAAGCCTCGGATGACTTTAAGCGCACCTGGGAACGAGAAGTAGCTTTGGAAAGCGCCAAAGCAGAAGACAACTCAATGCTCGAAGCGGAACGGCAAACGACATACGACGCCTCGCAGAGCTATGACCAACCACTGGTTGAAACTCCAAACTCTGAGCTCGTAGTCGCCCGCGAGAGCACCACCGACACCGTCTGGGAAACACCGGCCGAACCAATCGAAGTTCCCGCCGAAGCCGCACAACCAGAACCGGTACCGATGAGAAAACAAGAATGGCTTTAATTTAATCCGATGTCTGCATTTCTACGAGCACTATCCACCAACAGCGCAAACGAAGAAGAACTCGGCGGCCAGATGTCCTTCCTGGACCATCTGGACGAGTTACGTCGCCGTTTGATCCGTTCCTTTATTTTTGTTTTTCTTGCCATGACTCTGTCGTGGTTCGTATCAGATCGTATCTACGCTTTTCTCGCAGCTCCGGTAGAACGCGCACTGGCTGACGCGCAAAGAAGACAGGTTCCTATCGCAGGTCAAACCGGAACAGAAATGATTGCGGCTATGACTACGCTGAAGGAAAATGACTCTGGAAGGTATGTCTTCGCTGAAGAGACTAAGCTCGGAAGCAGTTTGATTCCTGCCGGCGCTTCCGTCACAGCTCGTGTGGTAAAAGACGCTCAAGGCAAACTGGCGCTGTTTACTGATGAAGCGCTGTTTGCCGGAAACACAGTGATCCCTAAAGGCGTGCGTTTACCTACCGAACTGGCTACAGCAACTGAATCGTATTCCGGTGTCAATGACAAGCTCATTGTGACCACGGCACTCGAACCCTTCTCTCTATACATTAAGGTTTCATTGTACGCTGCGGTCTGCGTGTCGGTACCATTTCTGCTGCTTCAGATCTGGGGGTTTGTGTCACCAGGACTCTACCCACACGAACGAGCCTATGTAACACCATTCATAACCTTATCTTCGATCTCATTTGTACTGGGCGCCGCGTTCGCCTATTACGTGATTTTTCCGCCAGCAGCCAAATATTTACTCGGCTTAGGGACGGATTTTCGACTTTTGCTGAAGGCGAATGACTATTTCGATTTCATCATCCTAATCATGCTAGGCATGGGAGTCGTGTTTCAGATGCCGGCGGTTACATACGTTCTGGCCCGCATTGGGCTCGTTACCGCAGGTTTTATGGTCAAGATTTGGAAAACCGCGCTGATAATTATCCTGATCAGTGCTGCCGTCCTGTCACCAACCAGCGACATTGCGAACATGATGCTTTTCGCGGCCCCGATGATGGTGCTTTATGTTATATCCATCCTGGTCGCATGGATTTTCAACAAACCTCGAACGACGACTTAAACGTTCAAATCACACGGTTTTAGGCCCCTTTTTAGGCAACTAGCTCAATAGCCACGGCATCTTGACTGTGTTCTCAACGGGATCTTAGAATCCAAGGTCTTAAAAAGTTAGCCGGCAGCAGTCCGTATCGCATACATTCACAGGAGTTTTTGATGTCTTACCAGAAATTTGCCCTTCGTCTGGCCCTCATCTCGACCTTGTTCTTAATTGCCAGTCCACGGGTGCTAACGCAGGATCAACAGGATCCAAGCAACAAGCCCCGCAATGTAAAACCCGAGTTGAAGAAGGCTTACAAAGACTGGCTCGACAAAGACGTCACTTACATCATTACCGACGAAGAGCGTAAGGCGTTCAAAAAGCTGGCGACTGACGATGAGCGCGAACGTTTCATCGAGGAATTCTGGCGCCGCCGCGATCCCGACCCCGACACGGACGAGAACGAGTTCAAAGAGGAATACTACGAGCGTATCGCCTACGCCAACGAGCACTTCGCTTCCGGCATCCCGGGATGGAAAACAGATCGCGGCCGGATCTGGATCATGTATGGCAAGCCCGACGAGCGCGAAACACACCCGATGGGCGGTTCTTATGAACGTCCTTCGTATGAAGGCGGCGGCTCGACAACCACTTATCCATTTGAAATCTGGTTTTATCGCTACCTTGGGGGCGTAGGTTCGGGAATCGAAATCGAATTCGTTGACCCCACGGGCAGCGGCGAGTATCGCATCGCAAGGAATCCCAACGAAAAAGACGCGCTCTTGATGGTTCCGGGCGCCGGCCTGACGTTGTCGGAGCAATTGGGACTATCGAGCAAAGCCGATCGCGTCTCCGGCATTGGCGGCATTGGAAACGCTAATTATCAACGCGAGCAGGACAGTCCCTTCTCGCGCTTGCAGTTACTGGCGGATCTAAACCGTCCACCACAAGTGAAGTTCAATGATCTCGCGACCGCGGTCAACACGGGTGTCGTCGAAGAAAATCCACTCAACTTCGATCTGAGAATCGATTTCTTCCGCCAGTCGGATGAAAGAGTGATTACCGCGTTTACCATTCAGGCAGACAACAAGGACCTGGTTTTCTCCGACAGTGGCGGCCTCCAGCAAGCGCGGATAAACATCTTCGCGCGCATCACGTCAGTCGCTGGGCGTCGCGTAGGAATCTTCGAAGATCCGGTAATCACGACCGCCACATCACAAGAGCTGACCGAAGCGAAAGATCGAAAGTCCGCCTATCAGAAAGCAGTGCCGTTAGCCCCTGGAACCTACAAGGTCGACGTGATCGTGCGCGACGTGACTTCGGGTGCAACAGGTCTTAAGCAACTCGGCTTCACCGTCCCTAAGTACGATCAGGAAAAACTTTCCACATCCACCATGATTCTCGCAGCTAAGCTCGAGAGTCTTGCCGATCAACCTGCGGTAGGCCAGTTTGTAATCGGCACAACCAAGGTCATTCCAAATGTCGCGGGCGTTTACAAGCGCGGCCAGCCGGTCGGCGTGTATCTCCAGGTTTACAACGCCGGTATCGATCAAACCACACTGCGACCTTCGGTCGACGTCGAATACGCCTTATCCAAAGACGGTAAAGAACTCGGCAAACAGTCTGAAGACTGGCGCGGCATGAGCGACTCAGGTCAACGACTAACGCTCGCTCGCTTGATCGATACTCGCAACCTTGGTCCCGGCGAGTACGAAGTCGCAATCAGGATTCGCGATCGAGTAACCGGTCAATCGCTATCGCCGTCACAGAAGTTCACCGTTACGCAGTAATAGCTACTTAGCTGTCTCCCCGTCAGTGGTCCCGCTTTGGTCATCAAAAGACCAAAGCGGCCAAACCGCCGTACTCCAGGGAGACGCCCACATGCTGCGATCAATTCTGACTGCTCTACTCCTCGTTTCACTTTCAACCGCTGCCGTTCCAGCTCAGCAAACCAAACGCAATCCCGAAGAAGAGCCGCGCAAGATCAAGCGCGAGCCCAAAAAGGCATATGTCGATTGGATCAGCAACGTCGATCCGATTCTCACTCAATCCGAGCGCGACGCCTGGAAAAAGCTCGCAACGGACGAAGAGCGCGAAAAATTCATCGAGGACTTCTGGAATAGCCGCGATCCCGATCCGGACACAGAAGAAAACGAGTTCAAAGAAGAATTCTTCGAGCGCATCGCCTACGCCAACGAGCACTTCTCTTCCGGTAAACCGGGACGTCTGACAGATCGCGGCCGGATCTATATCAAATTTGGCAAACCTGATGAGATCGAATCGCACCCTGCCGGCGGTTCGTATGAGCGACCTTACAACGAAGGCGGTGGATCTACTTCAACCTATCCGTTTGAAAAGTGGTTTTATCGTTACCTTCCGAACGTCCAAAGCGGCGTCGAACTCGAATTCGTTGATCCGACGGGTTCAGGCGAGTATCGCCTCGCCAGAAATCCGAATGAAAAAGACGCGCTGATTCACATTCCCGGTGCGGGCCCTACCCTCGACGAACTCGCCGGCCGCGAGACGCGCACCGATCGAATCGCAGGCTTGAACGGTTTCGGCCGCGCCAATTGCACGAGAACACAAGATTGCCCCTTCGACGTGATGAACCTGTTCTTCGGTATTCAGCGTGACCAGCCGTTCCAGCGAAACTTTCTCGGCACCTCGACCAACACTCCCGTCGTCGACGACAACTCAATCAATTTCGAAACTCAGATCAACTTCTTCCGGCAATCTGACGATCGAGTGCTCGCAGTGCTTACGGTCCAAACCGATAACGATCAACTGCAATTCGCGGACAGTGGCGGCGTACAAACTGCGCGCTTGAATATCTTTGGCAACGTAACCTCTATCGCCAATCGTCGCGTGGGGAAATTTGAAGACTCAATGACCACTACCGCCACGACGGAAGAGCTCAGCACCACGCGCATGCGCAAATCGGCTTACGCTCACGCTTTCATACTCAACCCCGGTCGCTATCGAGTGGACGTGTTCGTCCGCGACATCCAGTCCGGCGCCGCAGGCATAAGGAAAGTCGGATTTGTAGCGCCCGAGTTTCCTGCCGATCGACTTTCGGCCTCAAGCGTTGTTCTCGCAGCGAAACTCGAAAACATGCAAGCCGGCGCTGCAATCGATCCGTTTGTCATCGGCACCACTAAAGTCGTCCCAAATCTTTCCGGCACGTACCGGCGCGGTCAACCAGTCGGCGTTTATCTGCAAATCTACAACGCCGCCACTGATCAAACTACGCTGCGTCCCGCCACCAACGTCGAGTATGTGTTACTAAGAAACGGAAAGGAATTGAGTAAACAGACTGAAGACTGGCGACAGATCAACGACGCCGGTCAAAGGCTGACGCTCACGCGCTTAATCGATACCCGCAACCTGGAACCCGGCGAGTATCAGATCCAGATCCGCATTCGCGATCAGATTTCCGGTGAAACAATCACACCCGCTGCGACTTTCACAATCGCGCCTTAGTCACAGCTTCGCGCATGAACTGTTCGACCTGATTCAGATACGGCTCGCCGGCTGCACCAAACACAACGTGACCGGCGCCAGGAACAATTAATAACTTTTTCGGCTCGTTTGCTGACGCAAAAAGTAGGTGTGCTTCCGCCGTTGGAATCGTCCGATCCGGATCGCCACCCCAATCAATCGTTCACGGGTGAAAACCCTCCGATTCGCCAGAAAACGTCCCTCAGCGACCATGGTGGATACTACGTGGGAGAGCACCTTTCAGGTTCCCAGGATGAGACCGGCGCGCTCAAATGCTAAGATTGATCCGCATGGATAAAGCGGTTCAATTAACCGGGCTTACTCAGCCGGAATTGATGTCATTCGTCGAAATGTTGGGCGAGCCGGCCTATCGTGGCCGGCAGCTCTTCGCGGCGCTGCAACACCATCGTTTGCGCAGTTTTGACGACATCACAGACCTGCCGAAGGAATTACGAACGCAACTAAATCAGATCGCCCGTGTCGCGACGCTTAAAATTGAATCGCAGTACGCTTCCAGCGACGGCACCCGCCGCTACTTGACGAAAACCCACGACGGCTTGCCGGTCGAAACCGTTTTCATCCCCGAAGAACGCCGCGACACGATCTGTTTTTCATCGCAATCGGGTTGTCCGCTGCAATGCACTTTCTGCCTTACGGCCCAACTCGGCCTGCTGCGCTCATTGACCACCGGCGAGATCGTCGAACAGATCCAAATCGCTTTGAACGATGCTTACGGCACCGGCGTCAAACCACCGCGCGGCACGAACCTCGTAGCGATGGGCGCCGGTGAGCCGCTGCTCAACCTTGAAGAACTCTTGAAAGCGTTGCGTGTAATGGCAGATCCGCAGGGCATGCACATCGTTCCGAATCGCGTCACAGTATCAACTGCCGGAGTGGTGCCACGCATTTTAGAACTGGCCAAAACTTCTGACCGCCCGCACCTCGCGATTTCACTAGCGGCGCCCACAGACGAACTGCGCAATGAGCTGATGCCTATCAACAAGCGCTGGCCACTGGAAGAACTGCTCAGCGCTTGCAAGACGTTTGAAAAAACATTGAAGCCCGGCGAGCTGCTCACTTTTGAATACGTGATGCTCGACGGCGTCAACGATTCCGACGAGCATGCGCGCCAGCTCGCCAATCTGCTGAACCGCCACAGTATCAAAGCAAAAGTGAACCTGATTCCGCACAATCCAGCGGACCCGCTTCCCTATCAACCGTCAAGCGACGAAACCGTGCAGCGTTTCAAAAGCATTCTCGAGTCGAAAGGAATTCATGCCTACGTGCGGCGTCCGCGCGGGCGAGATATTTTTGCGGCGTGCGGGCAACTGGCGGCGCGAGAAGGCACACTTAGTAATCGCGTTCAAACCACTCTGGTCGGAGCTAATAATTAAATGATCAAACATTCTCGGATATTTTCGTTAATCGTCCTTCTCCTGCTTCCTGCAACTCTTTACTCGAAACCGGCGCCGCAGTCCGCGTCCGACGTAAACATCAGCGGCGCAGTAGCTCCCGACAAGACTAAGAAAGGCCGCAGCGTGCGCGCCACCGTGGTGATGGACATTCCTAACGGGCTTCACTTGCAGTCGAACAAGCCGCTGGACAAGTTCCTCGTGCCCACAAAGCTCGACGTCGAAACGCCCTCGGGCATGAGCGTTGGTCCAATTTCCTA
>DATENQ010000040.1:0-3785 GCA_035275005.1 Pyrinomonadaceae bacterium
GGGGGAAAGTCTCATCAGGGGAATGGTTGTAGGGGCGGCACTCCGTGGCCGCCAGTTGCCGCAAAATCGATCGACGGGCGGCCACGGAGTGCCGCCCCTACAGTTGACCCAGGCAGATTATGCAGAGACGAGGGACGGTACGTCTATATTATATTTTCGAATCTTGCTATAGAGCCGCGGTCGATAGATCCCCAGGAGATTTGCGGCCGCCTGTTTGTTACCACCGGTGCGCTGGAGCGTTCGTTCGATCACGAGCCGCTCGATGTCTTCGAGTGTCATGTTGGGTGGCACGTCCCAGGTGACGTTCGACGACGTTCCTTCCGGCAATGTGCCGTTGTCAAAAGGCAGATCGATCGGCTCGATCTGTTTGTCTTTCGCGAGCAGTACCGCGCGCTCGATCACGTTTTGCAGCTCACGCACGTTGCCCGGCCACGAGTGGCCAAACAGTCTCTGATAAGCCGCCTGCGAAACGCCAGTGATCGGCCGTTCATACTTCTGCGCATACATGTGCAGGAAGTGTTCTGTCAGAAGCTGAATGTCTTCACTTCGCTCGCGCAGAGGCGGCACGTGAATCGTAATCGTCGAGATGCGATAAAAAAGATCGTCACGCAGCAAACCGTCGCGGATCGCGTCTGCCGGTGGCCGGTTCGTCGAGCACACCAACCGGAAATCGACAGCATAAGTCTTTTCCGATCCGATCTTGCGATAACTCCTCTCCTGCAACACACGCAACAATTTCGGCTGCAACTCGATCGGCATCTCAGCAATTTCGTCGAGCATCAGCGAACCGCCCGCCGCGTGTTGGACCAGTCCTTCCTTGTCGGCATGTGCGCCGGTGAAGGCGCCTTTCGTGTGACCAAATAACTCCGACTCGATCAGTTCCTTCGGAAGCGCGGCGCAGTTTACTTTGATGAACGGTTTCTTCGAGCGTAGTGACTGATAGTGAATGGCGTTGGCAATCAGCTCCTTGCCTGTGCCTGACTCGCCGACGATAAGCACGTTCGCATCTGACTTCGCGACGGATTCGATCGTCTCGTAGATCATCTGCATCGGTTTCGATGAGCCGATGATGTTGAAATACTCCGCGCGAGTTGAGAGTTGGCGTCTCATGTTCGCGGTTTCCGCAACCAACTCACGACGCTCCAGCGCCTTCTCAACCAGCGGTTGCAGCTCCTCGAAGTCAAACGGCTTCTCGACGAAATAGAACGCGCCCGCCTTTGTTGCTTCGACAGCTTTTTGTACTGTTCCGTATCCAGTGACGACGATCACTTCAGTCGTCGGTCGCGCGTCTTTCATATGACGCAGCACTTCCAAACCGTCCATGTCGGGCAGTTGAAGGTCGCAGATCGCGAGATGATGTCCACCCTGGTCAAACAACTCCATGGCGGTCGCGCCGGTCGCGGCCGTGTCGACAGAGTATCCTTCTTCGACGAAATTCTGCCGTAGAGAGTCGGCCATCGTTGGTTCGTCGTCTACCACAAGAATCCGCACTTCTTTGTTCTCCACCTTTTTCTCCTCTCTCGAAATCGCTACGCCATAGGACATGTCGATTTACTCCCTTTATCGGTTATGAGTTCAACTTTCAGATAACGGAAGCTCTACCGCGAACTTCCTGTCTATAAACTTTGCTGACCCACCATGGGCCTCAATGATCTTGGCGGCCAGTGCCAGCTTGATCTCGTCGCTGCCGGCAAATGAACGAAACGGATCGTGGTCCAACTGGCGCAAACCAGACCATTCAACCAAAACTCGCCCGGAATCCTCCGGTTTGGCCGTCACCGTAATCTCACTCGCGCCTTCCTCGTTCTGCTGCCTGTGCTTTATCGCCCCGGCACACAGCCACTTAAAGGCGTCAGTCAGCTTGAAATGGTCAAAATAGCCCGGAATCGATTCTGAACCAGTCTCCATGACTATCTGCGCCCCTGATTCACTGAAACCGGCGCAGGCGCCCCGCAAGACCTTGTCCACTTCAACTCCCGCCTGCTTCTTCAATTCCACTGGCTGGCCGTAGCGGACAATGGTTGATAGGTCATCGGCGGTTCGATCCAGTCCATTAATGAGCTTTCCGATAATTTCCTGCTCGTCGGCGGGGCGCTCGCTCTTCTCGATGCGGCGCCGCAGAAACGTGGCATAGAGTTTGAGACCATTAAGCTGGTTCTTGAGGTCGTGAACTATTTGCATTGAAGCTCTTCCGAGGTCCTGGAGCCGTTCAGTCTCTTCTGGCCTCGACATAACAGTCTTCATCTGGGTGCAAATCTCTCTCAGTTCTAAAAGGGGCCGCAGGGGGAGGGGAACCTTCACCGCCAGTTCGAGTGTATGAATTAAACGCTGGCTCAGGATCCGTTTGTGTTGCGTTTCAATGCGGCATGTTAACAAAAAAGCCGCGCGTATTCTAGTCATACAGTAAAATCAATAACTTGCGGGCACGAAGGGCGAAGAGAATTTGACGGCGGAATCGGGTTTCAAGATGAAGAAGCAGGCTAAGACACCCACAGTCTTGCTGGTCGAAGACACTGAAGACAACCGCTTCATGATGCGGCGCCTGCTCGAGATGACGGGCTACCGGGTAATCGAAGCGATGAATGGCGAGGAGGCGGTGAAGCTTGCCAGGGAGGAGTCGCCGCAACTGATTCTGATGGATCTCAGTTTGCCGGTGATTGACGGGCTCGCAGCAACGCGCTTGATACGCAAGCTCCCTGATTTCAAGTCGACGCCGATCATCGCCGTTTCAGCGCACGACACATCTGACTTTCAGTCTGAAGCGATCGCGGCGGGCTGCAACAGTTACGTTACGAAGCCAATCGACTTCAACGAACTGGAACAATTGATCGGGCAACTCCTGCAGAAATAAAGCCGCGGATTTTCGCAAATGACCGCAGATCTAATCCCTGTTCAGCCGCCGAAAATCTGCGGCTAAACTTGTCTGCCTTGGTGGCCCGGGTCTACAATTCCTTCACTATGGCTGCTTCGGATAAACGGATGGAGGGGAGCGAATCGAATCGTACCCTAATCATTGCCGTGGCTGTTGTTGCGGCGGTTTTGATTGCAGGCGTTTTTTTCGTCCTGATGAAGTTAAGCAGTAGAGGACCATCGGTCGACACGGGATTGCAGGGCGCTATTCGCGCCGGCTCGCCACAGTTCGAAGAGTACAAGTCGAAGATCTTTCTCGATGACCCGGAGGCCACGGAAGCAAAACGCGCCCTTGGCGACATCGTGATGAGTTTGCAGACGACAGTCCGAAATCTCAGCGGGAAGACTCTTACCGGGCTTGAAGTACGCGCAGCGGTGGTTGATTACGACGGCAAGCCAGTTAAAGAAAGAAATGTCGTGGTGATCCCGACACGCCAGCCCGAACTCGCGCCCAACAAAACGATGCCGGTGGCGGTGACGCTTGACGGCATGAAAGACACCGACGCCCGCGCGAACATCAAGATGGAAGTGACGGGGTTTAAGTTTAAGGAGTAGCCGCAAAAAAGGGATCACAAAAGGCGCAAAGCGGACGACAAAAAGCACAAACCCGAAAACTTATTCCTTGTGCTTTTTGTGATCTGTTTTGTGCCTTTTGTGATCCACTAATCGAGAAACAACTCTTCCAGCGACTGCTTCACCGGTTCGATCGAAACAATCTTCCCACCTGCTTTTCTCAACGCCGCTAACACGCTTTCAATTTCATTTTCGGTTGAGATCTCGATGCGGAGTCCGCGTGCTGTGGGCGTGATGTCGGCGCCGGGAAGATGTTGGCGCAGGGTTTCTGCTTCGGTGCCTGTTGCGAGGACTTCCATTCG
>DATENQ010000041.1:0-10915 GCA_035275005.1 Pyrinomonadaceae bacterium
GGTCAGAGATAAACAGCACTTTGCGCCAGGTCTTGCCGCCGTCCGTTGTTTTGAAAATGCCGCGCTCTTCGTTTGACTTGAAGATGTCGCCGCCGGAAGCGACCCAGACGATGTCGGGGTTCGTCGGATGGATGCGCACAGCTCCGATCTGTCCCGCGTTATAAAGGCCCGCGAACGTCCACGTCTCGCCACCGTCGATAGACTTATAAACTCCGCGGCCGGTGGACACGTTGCTGCGTACGCTATCAGAGCCGGTGCCGAGATAGATAACGTTTGGATCGGAATCGGCGACGGCAACAGATCCGGTTGAGCCGAGCGGGATCTTCCCGTCAGTGATCGGTGTCCAGTTCGCGCCGTTGTCGGTCGTGCGAAACAGTCCACCACTGGCGACGCCCATATAGAACGTCTTTGGTTGTGAAGGCACTCCCGTGACTGTGGTAACGCGGCCGCCACGTGCTGGACCAACGAGTCGATAACGCAGTCCGTTGAAAAATGAAGAAGAATCGGATTGCGAATACACGGAGACAGGTAACAGTAGCAGGATCAGTAAAAGAGAAGAGCAACGAAGCATTGATCACCCTCAGGAGAGCTACGGTGTGGCCGGCGCAAACCAGCCGCGGACGCTTCTCGCAACCTGCCGGAAGAAGCGAATAATGCGTCTGAAGACCAGAAACGACACCACCAAACCCGCGCCGACGATAATGAAAATCAACACGGGGGCAAACACAGAAACGATCACCGACACGACCGCCAGAATGTCTTCCACCACGCTGGCGAGAATATTCGACACGGGCTCGGGACTCGCATTCAGCATCGCGCGCGTCGCTGCTTTCGTACCGTGAGAGCTGAAAGCGAGACCGCCGCCGAGCAACAGTGCGATCACCTGAATGCTGCGATCGAAATCGCCGAACGCGGTGGCTGCCAGAACTGCGCCGGCGGGAATTCGGATGAAGGTGTGAATCACGTCCCAGGTACTGTCGAGGTACGGAATCTTGTCGGCGAAGAATTCGATCACATAAAGAACGACAGCGACGCCGATAACCCACCAGTTAGTCAACACCTCGAGTTCGCCCGGAAGTTGCAGGTGCGCAAACCTGCCCAGCAAACCAAGTGTGGCCACGGTGGCGTAGAGATTAATGCCCGACACCCACGACGCGCCCATCGCGATGGCGATTGTCGAAATCAGTTGAGTCATCGTCGCCGGATTATAGCCTAATTTGTAGGGGTGGCCCTCCGTGGCCACCCAGTGTTGAATGCGCTCGCTGGGGGTGGCCACGGAAAGCTACCCCTGCAATTGTTTTCGATAGGCTTTTACCTTAGTTTAGCCTGACTCATGCGTTTGCTCGAAAATACACCGCGTTTTGATCTGGAGGCGGCTGCCGAAATCGCAGCAGAGCACTTTGGCATTCAGGCCACGGCGCGCGCGTTGCCCAGCGAACGCGATCAGAACTTTTTGCTAACGAATAACGCAGACGAAAAGTTTGTACTGAAGATAGCAAACGCGCTGGAGTCGCGCGACTTTCTCGAGGCACAAAACGCCGCGCTGAACCACATCGCGACGCGATTCGATTTCTGCCAGTCGCTGGTGCAAGGCATTGCCGGCGAGGAGATCGTCACAGTAGAGGACTACTTCGTTCGCCTCGTTCGTTATCTTCCAGGTGTGCCGCTCGCGGAGATCCAACCACATCCGTCTGAATTGTTACGCGATCTCGGGCGTAAGCTTGGGCAGTTGACCCAGACACTACAAGACTTCGATCATCCGGCGGTGCATCGTGACTTTCATTGGGACTTGTCCAACGGTAATCAAATCATCGACGAGTATGCTCCGCTAATCGGGAACACAAGGTTGCGCGATGTGGTTTTACGATGCAGAGTCGGCTTCGATCCGCGGCTACGAAGAAGTGCTATTCACGGCGACGCAAACGACTACAACGTGCTCGTAGATCCGGAGCGCATGACAGTTTCCGGTCTGCTTGATTTCGGCGACATGGTTTACAGCTACACTGTTGGTGATTTGGCTATTGCGGTTGCGTATGTGGTGCTGGATAAAGCCCATCCAAGAGCAGCGGCGAACGAAGTTATCAAGGGCTACACAAGCGAGTTTGCATTGCTCGATGATGAGTTGGAAGCGGTGTGGCCGCTGGCGCTTTTGAGGTTGGCAATGAGTGCCTGCATGGCGTCTTATCAACAACGACAGCAACCGGAGAATGAGTACCTGCGCATCAGCCAACAAGCGATCGAGCAAAATTTGCCGCGGATTTACACGGATGAATACACGGATTAGATCACTGATTGAGGCGCGACACGGGTTGCTCGGCCGTAATCTGAGTGTTGCATATGAGAAGCCGCTGAACATCGTGCGCGGCGAGATGCAATACCTTTACGACGACGAGGGCCGGCGTTATCTCGATGCTTACAACAACGTCGCGCATGTTGGTCATTGTCATCCGAAAGTGGTCGCGGCCGGTCAGAAGCAGATGGAGCTGCTGAACACCAACACGCGTTACCTTAGCGATCTGATTCTCGAATACGCGGAGAACCTGACCGCTACATTGCCCGAGTCGTTGAGCGTTTGTTTCTTCGTCAACTCAGGCAGCGAAGCAAACGAGCTCGCTCTCCGTCTGGCACGCGCGCACACGAAAGCGCGCGATCTAATCGTTCTCGAGCACGCTTATCACGGAAACACCACCACGCTCATCGATATCAGCCCCTATAAGCACGATGGTCCAGGCGGCGAGGGCGCGCCTTCGTGGGTACACCAAGCGCCGCTGCCGGCGTCACAAGCAGACGCGCAACACGTCGTCGATCTCGCCATGAAACTACGAGGACGACTGTGTGGTTTCATCGCGGAGTCGATGCCGAGCGTGGCGGGACAGATCGTTTTTCCGGGCGGTTATCTTGCGCACGCGTACGAAGCAGTGCGCAGCGCGGGCGGAGTTTGTATCGCCGATGAAGTGCAAACGGGGTATGGACGCATCGGCACGCACTTCTGGGCGTTTGAGAAATACGGCGTGGTTCCCGACATCGTCGTGCTCGGCAAACCAATCGGCAATGGCCATCCGATTGGCGCGGTGATCACGACGCGAGCGATCGCCGGCTCATTTGATAAGGGCATGGAATTCTTCAGCACCTTCGGCGGTAACAACGTTTCGTGCGCGATCGGTTTGCAAGTGCTGAAAGTCGTTCAGGAGGAAAAACTGCAAGCACACGCGCTCAAGATTGGCGAGCGTTTACTAAAAGGTTTGCGCGAACTGCAACAGCGTCACGAGATTATCGGCGACGTCCGCGGCTCCGGACTTTTTCTCGGCGTCGAGCTTGTGCGCGATCGCGTTCCGGCAACAGAGGAAGCCGCTCGCATCGTGAATCAACTACGCGAACGCGGAATCCTGCTCGGCACAGACGGTCCACATCACAACGTGCTCAAGATCAGACCACCAATGCCATTCTCCGAAGCCGATGCTGATGAGTTAATTTCTACTTTTGATTTACTTCTCGTGAAATGATTTTCGCGCAAAGGCGCAAAGGTGCGAAGGAAGACGCAAAATCTAGTTTGTGACTTTTGTGCCCTTTTTGTGGCTGATCGCGGTTGAGGATGAAGGAAAGCGAGTGGCCGCGTGTGGTCCAACCACCATTGGAATAAGCTATCGGCAAATCAATCTGGGTAGTCTTCTCGTCTTTCCAGACAGCGCTCGAAACCTTTTCGCAGTGCAGCAGGAAGTGCTCCATGCCGGTGAAGACGCTGCGCCAGTAACCACCGTAGATCGTCTTATAAACGACGCCGCCAACCTCTACATAAACTCTATTGCCACTAAGAATCCGGTAGTTAATACGACCGAGCAGATCCAGCAGCCGGCAATGTTCCCTCATCGAGGGATTACCATCACTTTGATGGTCGTCTCGCCAAACTTCCGGTTCGTACTGCCACATGGCGGGTAGTTTAATCCACAGATTGCGCAGATTGCACTAAAAAATCTGCACAATCTGTGGATAGTTTCAAAAAGCTTGCCTATGGCACGGTCGGAACCGAAGCCACCAACGAGAAACGGAAATTCTGAGTGTTTCTTCGGATGAACGTTAGTCCTCCATCCGTTGAAAGGAATGACCGTCCCAGAATCGGCGCCTGCGTGCTCAAAAAGATCAGCGGAGGCTGAGCATTTACACCAGCGTACGGTGGCGGCGGAATCTGAAGCACGAGGAACAGGTTCTGAATCGATCCATCGGCAATACCCAAACGAACTGTCTCACTTAGATCGTGTGGGTTCTTGAAGTAGAACGGCGCAGCATCACCATCCTGGCCGATAGGCGCGATGGAAGTAACGAGCGGGTTCGCGAGATCGATGGTTGCCGTCGTGTCAGGGTTGATGACGCCTTTAGCTAACCACGCTTTCGCAAAAATTACTGGTACGGACGGATCCACGTTGGCCGTGTCAAAGAGACCGGCCTGGAGGTTCACCGGATTTCCACCATTGAGCGCGCTTATCTGCGAGGCCGGGAACTGCACAGCGTAAATAAAGCCGCCTGCCGGAGGATTGATAAACCCGATATTGGTACGAGCTCCAAAGGGGTTGATCGTGAAGACGTTGTTAGTGGTGATATCCGTTCCGCTATTAACCTTACCGGCGTTGACGTGAACGTTTTTGGCGTCGCCGGGATCGCGTTCAATCGCACCCTCAAGATTGCCGTTGTAAAACTCTTCGATAAAGTTTTGCTGTCCGAAGAATTGTCCAATCTGAGGAGTGAAGCCGATGTTTGCGGCTGCCACCGGAGTGCCGTCAACTGGTTCCACGTTGACGCTGTAGTTCCCTGGCGGAACCGGTATGGTGAAGTTCCCGTTTGGAATGGCAGCGGCCACGGTCGGCACGAAGAACAAGCCGCCATTGGCAGGATTAAAGGACAGATTGGTGGTGCCGCTAAATACGCTCGTAGCGATAGCGTTTGTCGCGCGATCGATGGCTATGACTTGTGCGCCGGCAATCGGTTGATTCAACACTCCATGTCGTAACTCACCGGTGATCAAACCGTATGCACTGGAAAACGGTACATCTCCAGGCTGAAGCGCCGCTGGACCTGATGCTGCCGACCCTTCCTGATAAATGAAAGAGGCCCAGGCGATGTCGTCAGAACTCAGTATTGCTTGCTGGCGTTCTGCGTCAGGGTCGGTGGTGGCGATGAACGGATACATTGTCGAACCGTCACCATCAGTAGCACTGATTTGGTTGTTAATCGTGTGCGAGAGGCCGAGTGAATGGCCGAACTCGTGTGTTGCAACACAGTTCAGATCTACCGAACGGGAAACGATGTCGAATTGTGTTGGGTCGACTGTGAAACGAAGACCGTTGCTGGTCTTGGTGTTGAACTGAACGTCGTTATCGAGAATCGTTCCCGCTTTGTAGAAGCCTGCGGGAAACTCGATATCGCCATCGCCGTCGACGTCCTGGGCGGTCGTAATCGCGCTTGAAACGTCCGAATCGGCATCACCATCAATCTGATCGCCATCTACCAGCGTTACGTCTGAAATGAGATTCGTGGATGGGGAAGAGGCGATGGCGCCGAAGCCTGCCGCTGTGCGGAAGGAAAGTTCGTTTACGAAGTTGAATCCGACCAACCCGGGATTATTAGTGGTCCCGGTGATCTGAAAATTGATGTAGGAGGTCGGGATGTTGTTCCAGTTATTAAACGATCCCTGAAGCGCTGTCGTGGCATCGGCGAGGCTCAGGAACGCCGGGCCCAGCGGATTGGGAATCGGATTGAGTGTGTTGTTCATTTTGTACTGAACCGGGATGGTGCGCGCATCCCAGCGAATCCCAATCACGCGAGCTAAAATATGTCCCGGGATTGGAGAAGGTGCGCCAGCCGTAATGTCCACAGTTTCGAACGGACCTCCGGCGCGCAGGGTTCCGACGCTCATTAGCAACATGCACGTAGTCAATAAAATCGATGTGAGCTTTCTTTTCATTATTTCCTCCTAAGGAACTGTTCTCGTTATGTCTGGACGTTGAGTGATGACGGTGGTTATTGGTTCTTTAAGTAACCTCTAACCCGCTCCTTCAGATTCGCGAGCGGCATCAGGTCTGACCCGCCGCGACGGACTCCGTTGTTGCTCTTGAGCGAAGTGTTCGTCAGATTGCGCGTGACCACTTGCTCGCCGTCCTCATCCGTGACGATGGAGAACTTTCCTTGAGAAAAACCAGTTACGTTGTAACTGCCTGCAACCTCGCCGGTGGCAGTGAGAAACAGAAAAGTATTTTCACCCGGCGTCAGGCTGGGAGCACCGGGGTAACTCATGGCAATGGGTATCTTGCGGTTTGCGTCGATGCCGCCAGGGAGTTCCACCGTAATCGTTGAAGCTTCGCTTCCTTTGAGATTTTCTGAGATGGAAACGGTAGCCAGCGTTACGAGAGTGCGATCAACCCAAACGCTTTTTGTCTCGACAACATTGCCGATTGCAATCACGTCTGACTGGCTGACCATGTCTGGGAGGGAAAGTGCCATCGCCAGGGTGGTATCCGTGGCCGGAAGTTCATCCTGGGGGGGTGCGTTCACGGCCTTTGTACCCCAACGGGCAGAAACCAGCAGGGCGATTGCGATAAGGAGACAACTTCCCAATAAAATCTTTTTCATGCGCGCGCGTTCCTTTCTTACTTTTGCTGAGTTGTGTTGAAACGGACTTATCCCGGAGAGAGCTCGGGTAGCTAACGATCAAAAATGATCACAAATAAATTTTCCGCACGAGGAGCTGCCGAGACACGGTAAGCACGCAGAAGGGTGTGTTACTCACAGCCAGGCTCCGGGCTCTCTAGGAGTTTGAGGACATTAATGCCGACGTTGGATTAAAGTCAAGCGAAAGTGGCAGAATTTTGCCGGATGCAAATGTCGAGAAAACTACCGAACGTCGTATTTTTGATTTTGGTCGCAATGTTGCTGGTGGGGTGTAATCAGGAGAGCATGGTGCAACAAACGTTTACTAAGGGTCCGATTGTTTATGTCGCTCTGGGAGATTCAACTGGAGTGGGGGTAGGAGCAAGGGAGGGTGGTTACGTGGCGCGGATTTTTAAACTCCTGCTCGAACGCCGGCCGGGGTCGAAGTTGTCGAATCTTTGCGTGAGTGGGGCGACGACCGAGGACCTGTTGCGCAGCCAGTTGGAACGTGGGGTGGCGCTTAATCCGGATCTGGTGACTGTCGGGATTGGCATTAATGACATCGGGCATGGCATGACCCTCGAACAGTTTTCCAAAAACTACGAACGGATCATCAGTACGCTGAAGGAGAAGACTCACGCGCGGATCGTGGTGTCGAACATTCCGGATATTTCGACTGCGCCGCGAATCCCTGGTCCAATGCGGGCGGAATACCAGCGACAGATTATGCAGTTCAGCGAGCGGCTGGGAGAGATTGCGAACCGGTACGGGGTGACGGTGTTCGATGTCCACACGATCACGAAGGCGGAGCTGCCTTCGCATCCGGAGTATTTCTCGGCGGATGGGTTTCATCCGTCGGACCAGGGGTATGAGTTGTGGGCGTCATCCATGTGGCCCACGGTCGAAGAGGTTATTAGCCGCAGATGAACGCGGATGCGCACGGATCTGATCCGCGTTTATCCGCGTTCATCTGCGGCAAAAAAATGGAGCTTGTCAGTGTCGATTTTCAGCCAGACCTGGCTTTCCAGCTCAGCGCGAAAGTCAGCTGGTGCGCGAGCGATCAGCTTGTTAGATCCTACCAAAACAAATACGAAAGTCTCGTTTCCCATTAACTCCGTCACGTAAACGGTCGCAGGAATCGCACCATCCTGCGGCTGTGTAAGGACCTGAATGTGTTCCGGTCTGATACCGATCGTTGCGTTAGATTGTTTATGTTGTAGCGGGATTTGTAACGCGTTGCTCTCAATAAAATTCATGCTCGGACTACCCACAAACCCCGCCACGAACCGGTTAGCCGGGTGATTGTAAATATTCATCGGCGTGTCGAATTGTTGTAGCCGACCTTTTCGCATCACAGCGACGCGCGAGGCTAGTGTCATTGCTTCGGCCTGGTCGTGAGTCACGTAGATCGTCGTGGTCCCGAGCTGATGTTGAAGTCGCTTGAGCTCGCCGCGCATCTGCACGCGCAGGCGCGCGTCGAGATTCGAAAGCGGCTCGTCCATTAAATAAGCTCGCGGCTCGCGCACGATCGCACGCGCCAATGCGACACGCTGCCGTTCGCCGCCTGATAATTGTCGCGGTTTGCGCTCGAGCAGCGGCTCGATCTCGAGCATTGCGGCGACGCGACGGACGCGCTCTATTCTTTGCGCCTTATCGAGTTTTCTCACGCGCAACGGGTAAGCAATGTTCTGGGCGATAGTCATGTGCGGATAGAGTGCGTAACTCTGAAACACCATCGCGAGGTCGCGATGCTGAGTCGGAACATCGTTAACGCGCTCGCCGCCGATAAAGATGTCGCCGGAAGAAACGTTTTCCAGACCCGCGAGCATTCGCAACGTCGTTGTCTTCCCGCAACCGGATGGCCCAAGCAACACTACAAACTCGCCGTCTTCAATTTCGAGCGACAGATCGTCCACGACGAGCGTCCCAGCGAAGTGCTTACTCACATTGCGAAATTCGATCGCCATTTATTTTTGGGTTATCCTTTAACCGCTCCCATCGACAGACCTCGCACGAGATATTTTTGCAGTGCGAGGGCGAACACGAGAATCGGAACGATCGCCACCGTAGCCGCGGCGCTCATCACGCCCCACTTGATTTCAAACTGCGTGACGCGTCCGGCAATACCAACAGGCAGCGTCATCGCCGCGTCTGTCTGCGTAAGCACGAGTGCAAACAGAAACTCGTTCCACGAAACAATCAAGCAGAACACCGCGGTCGCAGCTAGACCGGGCGCGACCAGCGGCAGAACAACACGCACGAGCGCGCCGAGACGCGAATCGCCGTCGACGAGCGCTGCCTCTTCGAGATCGCGTGGTAAGTCAGCAAAGAAACCGCGCATCATCCAGACTACAAACGGTAGATTGAAAGCAGTGTAGACAATGATCAGCGAGGCGCGCGTGTTGAGCAATCGAAAGTCTCGCATCATCAGAAACAACGGCACCGCGGTGACGATTGCCGGAAACATGCGCGTCGAAAGGATCCACAGCGAGAGGCGGCGATTGAGACTCAACGGCAGTTGAAAACGTGCGAGGGCATAGGCGGCGAGCGTGCCGATCACGAGGGCGCAGGCTGTCGACGCGACGGCGACGATAGCGCTGTTGAGCAGGTAGTCGCCGAATGAGCGCGTGACAAACGCGTCGTAGTAGTGAGCGAGCGTCGGCGTAAAACCAAACCACGGCGGCGGCGTGGCAAACTGATCGACCTCTGTCTTCAAAGACATCGTGAGCATCCAGTAAACCGGCGCCAGCGCGAAGACCAGCGGCGGTATAACCACAAAGACACGAAGAACACTAAGAAAATCTCTTTTGTTTAATTTAGTGTCCTTTGTGCCTTTGTGGTTCAAATTTCCTCCTTCGCTTGCAGGAACTTGATGTAGATCGCACTGATCACGTTTGTTAGCGCGAGTAGCACAAACGACATGGCCGCCGCATACCCGAAGTCGAAGAAGCGAAACGCCGTCCGATAGATGTAGAGACTGATCGTCTCCGTCGCGAACCCTGGACCACCTTCGGTAAGAATAAAGATCTGATCGAACACGCGCAGGAGATCCATCGTCCGCAGCAGCAACACGATTAGTATCGACGGTTTCAGTAACGGCAACGTCACATGCCAGAACGTTTGCCATCGACTCGAGCCGTCGATCAGCGCCGCTTCATAAGGCTCCTGAGGAATCGCCTGCAACCCTGCAAGCAGCACGAGAAATACAAACGGCGTCCATTGCCAAACATCAACTACGATCACCGAAAGCATCGCGAGTTTCGGCGACGCCGTCCACGTCAAACTCTCCGTGTTGACGCCGAACTGTTTCAGCGTTCCGTTAATCGCGCCGAAGTTCGGATTGAGCATCAGACGCCAAACCACACCCACAACAACCGCCGGCAACATCATCGGCACCAGCAGACTCGCGCGAAAAATTCCACGCCCCCGCATTTGTGAATTGAGCAGCAGCGCAAGGCCCAACCCGAGCAGGAACTCGCAAGTCAGCGCGGCAGCAGCGTAGACAAACGTGTGGGCCATTGCCGTCAGAAAGAAACTGTCCGATACGAGACGAGCGAAATTTCCGAGTCCCCAAACGACGCCGTTCGGAGTTTCCTTTTGGAGGCTGATCGTGACCGAGTAGATGAGCGGGTAGATCGAAAGCGAGAGAAGCACCGCCAGGGCCGGCGCGATGAAGAGCGCAGGCAACAGCAGCTCGCGTCTATTTTGCGCGCTGAAGAATCTTCTCGATTTCGGCATTCGCCTGATTCATCGCATCCGCGGGCGACAGCTCGCCGCTGTTGGCCTTGGAAAGAAAGATGCCAAAAGCGTTTTCAATCTCGTTCCAATACGGCGTGCGCGGTCGCGGCCGTGAGCTTTCGAGCGAACGCAACTGCGCCGGATACGCCGGATTCTTCGCCATCAACTCAGCATCGTTGAAGAGCGACTTGCGTGTCGGTGGATTGCCTCGGAGCGCCGATTGTTTCATTTGTTGCGCGGTTGTGGCCCAAAGTAAAAAGTCCATCGCATCTGCTGCGTTTCGTGAGTCGCGTGGAATCGCGATCAGCCAGTTGCCAATTTCCGCCTGGCCCTGCTTCTGCCCGCTCGGCAGTGTCGCAAACTCGATCTTTCCGATCACTTTCGACTTCGCCGGATCCCCAAACGAACTGATCCACGCGGGCCAGTTGATCGACATCGCCGCTGTTCCTTGCAACAGGTGTGCACCGACGTCGCTCGCATTGAAACTCACGTAACCCGGTGGTGAGTATTTGCCGAGTTCGAGCATGAACTGAAGCGC
>DATENQ010000042.1:0-14524 GCA_035275005.1 Pyrinomonadaceae bacterium
TGGATAGGTGTCAGCGGCACTGGCCCGGACGAGCTTTCGTCAACCGCCGTGGCAGGTTGAATGCTTTCGGCTACCTGCGCGAGTTGCGCGATGGTCCGGTTCTGGAAAATCTGTCTCGGTGTGATGCGTAGACCGGCAGCATTCGCGCGGTTTGCTATTTGAATCGCGAGGATCGAGTCGCCACCGAGCTCGAAAAAGTTATCGTGTAACCCGATCCGTTTCAGGCCAAGCGCCTTGCACCACAACTCACCTAGCAACCGCTCCTCCGGTCTTTCAGGCGCAACGTATCCTTTCTCGGGAACGACACTCGCCACATCGGGCGTGGGCAGCGCGTCTCGATCAACCTTGCCGTTTTTGGTGAGCGGAAGAGACTTCAGCACCACAATCACCGGCACCATGTAGTCGGGCAGCTTCTCTCGCAGGCGCGTTTGCAATTCGCTACCGCTAACTGTCGACCCGGGATGAAGCGCAACATAACCGACCAGACGTTTGTCACCAGTGTCTTCACGCACGATGATTACCGCCTGCCGCACTTCCGGCAGACGCAGCAGCGTCGTTTCAATCTCGCCGAGTTCTATGCGATAGCCTTTTATCTTGACCTGTTGATCGACGCGACCGAGGTATTCGATCGTTCCGTCCACCCGGTAACGACCTATGTCGCCAGTCTTGTAAAGTCTTTGCCCGGGCTCACGACTAAAGGGATTGGGAACGAACATGTCCGCGGTTAGATCAGGCCGGTTCAGGTAGCCGCGCGCCAGGCCGGCGCCTCCGATATAGATCTCTCCGCTTGCCAGGAACGGCGCTGGATTCATGTGCTCATCGAGCACGTACATCCCGGTGTTGGCAATCGGACGGCCAATCGGAATCGGACCATTGATCCTGACCCTGGACGGTACCTCGTGGACACAGCATCCAACCACGGTTTCAGTTGGACCATATTCGTTGATGATTCGCGTTTCGGGTGCGTGAGCACGCCAGAAGTTGAAGTTCTCGGCGTAAAGAGCTTCGCCGCCGATTATCAGTGCTCGTGTGATGCCCTGGAACGTATGGGGCTGTGACTGAAGACTGAGCAGCTCAAGATGAGCCGGCGTGATCTTGATGAGACTAAAGTCGCGGTGACGCAGCAAAGCCGAGCCAAGCTCACTCGCAGCCGCTTCGTCCGCCTTGATTAATACGACTTTGCGTCCCGCCATCAGCGGCGAGAACAGGCTCGTCACGGTCAGATCAAAAGAGAGCGACGAATGGACCGGAGCTCCCTGCCCTTTGTCCGTCTCATAACTGGCGGTGCACCACGTCAGGTAATTTCTGAGGCCGCCATGAGTGATCATTACGCCCTTCGGCTGGCCCGTCGAACCTGATGTATAGATCACGTATGCGAGATTATCGTCGTTGACCGTCCGCGCGGGGTTCTCAACACTTTGCCGCTCGATCGTTGGCGCGTCTTCATCGACGAGTATCTGTTTTGTTCCACTCGAAAGACGATCCACCAGCCGGCGCTCGGTAATGACGACGCGCAGCTTAGCGTTGTCGATCATGAAACGCAGGCGCTCTTTGGGATAACTCGGGTCGAGTGGCAGGTAAGCGCCACCGGCTTTGAGCACGGCGATGATCCCCACGACCATCTCAATGGATCGCTCCAGACAGATGCCAACGAGCACGTCCGGCCCGACTCCCTGGGCAATGAGGTGATGGGCCAGTTGATTAGCCTTCTCGTTGAGCTCGCGAAAACTCAAACTCGTCTTATCGGAAACAGCGGCCGGCGCATCCGGAGTGAATTTCGCGTGTTCCTCGAACTTGAGGTGTACGTACGGCGAGCCTGAATAATCCTGATCCGTGTCGTTGAATTCATACAGCAGGCGGTGACGTGCGCTGTCAGTGAGCATATTCAGCTCACCGGTTGCGGTTTCAGGGGAAGCAGCGGCGCTCTCCGTTAGCGCGCGAAACTGTTCCGCCAGACATTCAATATTCTTCTGAGCAAAGGAGGCTGGGTCGTAATGAAACTCAGCCCGCAGCTTCGTGCCTGCCAGTACGCCGGAAAGTTTTAAGCCAAAGCGTTCCGTGCAGGCGTAATGGGCCAACACGGACATGACCGCTTCTCCAACCTGATGTCGCGTACCGAGGTCCTGAAAGTCGAAAGACAAAGGCAGGTACGAACTTTTTTCGGCGCTGATCTCATCCCAGTCAAACACGTCCTGCCATTCCGCATGAGCGGCGGACGTTTCCGAAACTTCTTTGACGAGCTCAGCGAAAGTGGCGTGCTGGTCCAACTTCGTCCCGAACGGCAGGTATCTGATGAAGGGACCGGGCACGGCGTCCAGTCCCTCTAACCGGCGGCCCTTGAATCCGACGCCGAGAGCGCGATGCGTCCAGTCACTTATACGTCCCAACGTCGCCTGCCATGCTGCGAGCAGGAACGACTCAACAGTAACGTCGCTGCCTGTCGCCCTGTTGAACCGATCTACTAAATCAGTTCCGAGATCGATGCTTACTGTGTGGGGATTGAACTGCGCCGACCTGCGCTCTCGTTGGAAGTGAAGCTCGTGCTCGTACAGACTGGCATCGTTGTAGCGACCCCAATACTCCGCCCGCTCGGGCGCTTCCTCGAGCAATTGCGCGAAGTACTCGGATATGTCCGCATACTGCAACGGCTGCTCGCTCAGTGATTCGCCATTCAGTCGAGCAGTGTACGCACGGGCGATCTCGTCGAGTATGATTTGAATGCTTGGCCCATCCGCACAAAACGCAGACACGCTCAGCAATAAAACTCTTCGCGCCGATCCGAAGGTCAGCAACGTAGCGCGAAGAACCGGACCACGCTCCACAGTGAAGGGCGCGTCTTTGAGAACAGCGAAGAGGTGTTCGACATGTTCCTGTTGCTCGCTCTCGCCGGCGTGCAAAAGATCGATATCTTTCCATTCAATGCGGCTGTCAGCTATTACCTGCAGCGGCAATTTGATCCCTGCGCGAAACTGCATCGTGGTGCGCAGGATTTCGTGGCGCGCGACAACGTCCTCAACTGCTGACTTCAGTACAGACTTATTGAGACGTCCCTCAATCAGGACGGCACACTGGACCCGGTAGGGAATGCTCCCGGCCCCATTTACCTGCGACCACAATCGTTTCTGTTGCGGTGACAGCCGAAATCCTTCAGCGACGATCGTTTGCATGTCCTTCCCTCTTGTCAGAACTAAAAGGCTCCGTCATTCCCACGAGAACTTTTCTTGGCCCCGTGTAGCGAGTGCGCGAGTGGGCCATCAGCATGTTATCGAGCAGCAGAATGTCGCCCGGCTCCCAGGCGAAGCTCACGCCGGCTCGCTGGTATGCATTTCGTATTTCGTCCAGCACGTCGGGCTCGATCTCCGAGCCGTCACCGTAATAGGTATTGTTCGGCAGCTCGTCTTCGGACATTGTCAGCCGCAGTCCTTCAGCGACTGACGCATCAAGTGTCGACAGGTGGAAGAAAGCTACGTGATTGAACCAGACCAGCTGTTGTGTTCGCGGGTGCTTGAGCACGGCCGGACGGACGGCACGTGTGCGCAAGCGGTTCCCGCTCAGCCACTCGAATGTGATGCCGACACTACGGCAATAACTTTCAACCGCCGCACGATCTTCAGTCTGAAAGACGCTCTGCCACGACAGACCCAATTCGTCGCTGAAGTTGCGCACGTACATACAACCCTTCTGAGCAAAACGTTCGACGATGGCGGGACTAATGAAACGAAGGACCGCGCGCGTGTCGGCGATCGGTGTTTCGCCGCCCTCCAGCGCAGGCGTCTGGCACATGAAGAAGATCTTCATCGGCCAGACGTACTGGTAAGAATTCTCGTTGTGAAAGTAGATGCTCTGGTGCGGCGGATAGTCAGTCGAAGTGTAAATACGACCGAGTACCTGATGGCGCGGCGACGAGCGCTCGTGGTAATCGAGTAGCTCCCCTGAAACTGCCTTGACGAATTGCTCAAACTCGGGCGCGCTGCCGGGCCCGAAGCCGCGAAATAGAAGCCCACCGTGCTTCCGCAAATTGATTTCGATCGTGTCGTGATTACGCTGCGCCCAGGAAACCAGATCGACGCCGTCGACCGCGGGTGACATCACCAGCGGGCCACGATCGTCATGCAGTAAACGGCTCTTGAGCCACGTCATGTCTGTGGCTCCGATCGGTTTACGCGCGATACTGCCGAGGCTTGGTTTCATCACTTAAATCCTCTACGAAGCAACCGCCCTGCGTTTGATCGAGCTGAACTTCGAACGCTGCGTCTCGTGTAGTTGCCGCGTGCGATTCTCGCGATCATGGCGCTCGACTTCGCGCAACGTTTCCCGCAGCTCCGCGATCGAGATGTCCGGCCGCGCGGCCACGGTCCTCAAAACGCTCTCGTATTGGACCATCCAGAGTCGCGCCGATCCTTCGCTGAAGAGATTCGTGTTGTACTCGCAGTCAAGCACGAGCTCTCCAGGGCCTTCCGTCACATCCATCGTGACGTCAAACTTCGAAGACTGGTTGTGATTCGGCTTCACCTCCATGTCGAGGTCGAAGAACTTTTGGCCGGTGACGCTTTGGTCCACGTTGAAGACAGCTTCGACCAATGGCGAGCGGCTGGGATCGCGTTTTACATTCAACTTCTTCAGCAGCTTGCCGTACGGGTAATCCTGATAGTCATAAGCATCGGCCATCGTCTGTTTCAGAGTTTTGAGATACTCGACGAAGGTCATGTCCGGCGTTACCTGGCTCCGCAACGGCAGCAGGTTGACGCAATAGCCGACCAGGTGCTGTGCTTCAGCATTTAGCTGGCCCGCGGCGGGAATGCCGACAATGATGTCGTCCTGGTCCGTGAGGTGGTTGAGCAGCACTTTGAAAGCGGCCAGCAGAGTCATAAACATCGTGCAGCCGTGTTGCGTACCGAGACGCTTCAACGCAGGGTGCACGTCCGCGTTCATAACCAGGCGTCGTTGCGCGCCTGTATACGTTTGCACTTCCAGACGCGGATAAGTAACCGGTAAATCGAGCGGCGGAAGCGGACCGGCGAACTGATTCAGCCAGTAGCTCTCGGAGTCCTCCACCTCGCCCGATTGCTGGCGCGCAAACTGCTTCGTCGCATATTCGATGAAACTGTCAGGCGATGATAGTTGCGCTTTCCTGCCCTGACGCCTGGCGGCGTACAACTCCGACAACTCGCCCAGGATGATGCCCATGGACCAGCCGTCACAGATCAGGTGATGCATGGAGATGACGAGGACATGGTGAGTGTTACTGAGTTTTAGCAGGCGCATTCGCAGCAACGGCCCGCGAACAAGATCAAAACTTTGATTGGCTTCCGCCGCTTGCAGTCGGGCCTGTTCAGCCACACGCTGGTCGTCGTCAAGCTGAGAAAGATCGCTTAGCTCGAGGTTGAATTCGAGTGCCGGGACAATCGCCTGGTAGTCGCCGTCAGGACTGAACGTTGAGCGCAGCGCCTCGTGTCGCGCGAGAACCTCTCGTACCGCGGCTTCGAGATCAGAGACATTCAACGTCCCTCGCAGATGAACAGCAAGCGACTGGTTGTAAGCACGCGCGCCTTCGTCTCCCATGTTTGCGAGTGCCCAGATCTCCTTTTGTCCCTCGGTGAGCGGCACGCGTTGCGGCAGGTTATTTGGGACAACTGCATCTCTGGCACGATCGCCACCATCCGGTGGTTCAGGTGAGAGTGTCGTTAAGAACCCGCCCGCAAGCATCTCTTCAGTAGCTTCCTTGAACGCGCGTATGACGTGCTCTACATCGCGATCGGTGTGCGCGGTTGAAAGCAGACAATTGCGCGTCTCGCAGATGAAGACGCCCTTCTCGAGCAGGTGGTAAAAGAACAAATCCATGTCACGCAGACTCGACGGGAAGAGCAGGCGGAAGAGCGAGCCCATGTAGATGATGTTTAGCGGTACTTGTTTCTCCTTGAAGTAAGCGTTGAGTGTCTCGGCGATGTGGGCCGTCTTCTTCGCGAGATCTTCCTGCAAACGCGGCCCCTGCTCCTTGATGTGCATGAGAGCGGCACGCAACGCAGCCATGATCATGGGATGTTGAAAGTAAGTGCCGGTCATGAAGGTGATGTCAGCTTCCGGAAACGAGGCGTCGCCGTAGTTCCACATCCCGCCATCCACCGCATCCATGTAGGCAGCCTTGCCTGCGATCACGGCCACGGGCACACCTCCGCCGATGGCTTTTCCGTAAGTGACCAGGTCGGCGCGAATATCAAACATCGCCTGCGCGCCGCCCGGATGAAAGCGAAAACCGGTAACCACTTCGTCGAAGATCAGTGCGGCGCCCGCTTCTTCAGTCAGGCTTCTCAGCTCGTGTAGAAAGTGTCTTGGCTGTACGTCAGGACGGCGGCTTCGTGGTGGCTCGATGAGAACGGCCGCCAGTTCGTGCGCGTGCTCCTTGAGGATTTCGATCGACTGCGGCTCGTTGTAACGCAGCAACAGCACATCGTCGACCATCTTTTGGGGAACACCCGGCGCCATCGGCAAAGCACGCAGCCGGTTATCGGCCGTGGCTTCACCACGCACCATGATTCCGTCAAAGGTGCCGTGATAGCAGCCGTCAAACAGAGCGATCTTTTCACGCCCGGTGACAGTTCGAGCCAGACGCAGCGCTCCCATCACGGCTTCAGTGCCGGAATTGCAGAAAGCCACGCGTTCGACACCGGTCAGCTCGCAGACCAGTTTGGCGACTTCGCCTGTCAGCGGAGTATGCCCGCCAATCTGTAATCCCTTATCGAGTTGCGCCTTGAGTGCGTCAACTATGAATTGTGGAGAGTGACCGAAGAGTAACGCTCCGAATCCCATCGTCATGTCGACGTATTCGTTGCCGTCGACGTCCCACACACGTGAGCCCTGAGCTCGCTCGACCACCAGTGGATACATCAGTTCTTTCCACAACTGTCTGTAACCGGCGGCTGCACGTTTGTTCGCAAGGAAAGGCCGGTTCTGCTGCGTCAGTCGTTTAGAGCCGGCGGTGCGCGCGTTTAGGCGTGCAATCAGACTGTCGAGATGCGCGCGTTTTCGTTCGTCGAGCGCGCCTGCTTTTTTATCGAGGGGTTTGTGAGCCACGAAAGTTTCAGGCTCAGATTGCGAAACGGCGCCATGTGAGGCGGCGGCTTCCACTGCCACTTGAGTAGCAGAACCATTTGCATCGGCACCGTTCGCGGAAGCCGCGGTTTGGAGTGAGGACAATTCTGTTGCGGGCAACATCGTGCCCGGCTCGTGTCCGTTCTCGTGCAACAGTTCGAGTTGCAGCGACATGAGCCTGAGCTGCTCTTCGCCCAGTCGCAGTTGCTGGGCAATGATGTGTTCGAGTGATGATAGATTTAACGGCGTCTCAGTGTTTTGGGCCGTGAACTGGTCCAATCCGGACGAAGTCACTAAGGCACTGCTCTGTTGGTAAGTTACCGGTGGAGCAGGAGGTGCAGGAGCAATCACCGGGGCCACTGGTGCAGGCGGTGGCGGCGGCGCGACCGGCTGGCTGACAACCGGCGTTACCGATGCGGGTTGAGTTACGGGCGCCGGCGTAGCGACCGGCGGCGGTGTCTCACGAGCAGGTGTCTTTTGCTCGAAGCCATTCGGACGTTTCTCGTGCAGGTACCCCGCAATCGCCTCGATCGTAGATAGATCTTCGAGCAGCAGCCGGAAAGGAACTTTTACTCCAAACTCTGTCTTGATCGTTTGACTCGCCTGCAACAGGAAGAGGGAGTCAACTCCCAACTCGATCAGCGAGACGTTCGTCGGTATTTCCGCCGCGCTCTTGCCAAACAAGCGACTGAACAGTTCCCGCACCTGGGTTACGATGCTTGCGTTTGCCCGATCTATCTGAGGTTTCGGTGTTGCCATTACTCTTATATCCTCGCTTTCAGTACTTCCCCTGGTCTCTTGTAAGTTTCTGTTAAGGAGCTTTGGGGCGCCTCGCATTTCTTAAGACTTCGAGCTGTAGCGCCATGAGCCTGATTTGTTCGGAGCTGATCTTGAGCTGTTGCGCGATGATCTGCTGCTTCGGCGTGGGTGTGGTCCAATGATCGTGACCATTGGTCGGGCGATCATGGCCATTCGCCGGGTGATCATTGCCATTGGACAGCCGCTCGACTCGCGTCACAATTTGCGGTTCTAAAGCAGCGCTTTGGGGAACGACAGCTTGCTGGGCTGTTGCGCTCATCGCCAATGGCTTCGCGACATGTTCGGCGCCGTCGCCGTTGGTCTTCACCACCTCCGCCGGGACATTCACGACCGGTGCGGCCACTCGCGCAGGTGGATCAACCCAATAACGTTTTCGTTCGAACGGGTAAGTTGGCAGTGCCACTTTGCGCGGCTGTTTATCCGAATGTAGTGCCGGCCAATCAACACGCTGTCCTCCCAGCCACGCCGTCCCGAGCGCCTGCAGGAAGAACTCGAAATCTCCGCTCCTGTCTTTTGGATGGCGCATTGATGCGACTACTTTTTGTTCCGACGTGTGCGACGGATGTTTCCTGATCAGCCCGCTCAGAGTCGTGCCTGGGCCAACTTCAAGGACAAGAGCGCGCGGGTCTGTCAAAAGATTCTTCAAGCCATCTGAGAATCTCACCGTGCGCCGCAGGTGATCGCCCCAGTAGTTCGGATCGACCGCCTGAGATACGGTTATCCACGCGCCGGTCACATTTGAGACAAAGGGAAGTCTTGGTGGCTGTGGATCCACCTTCTTTACGAACTCCACAAAGGGCTTGATGATCGGCTCGACCATCGCGGAGTGAAACGCGTGCGACGTGTGCAGCGGCTGACAATCAATATCGCGTTCGGTCAGTTCCCGCTCCAGCTCATCCACCGCGCTGGTCGTGCCCGAGACTACGCAGAAGTCGTCGCCATTGACCGCGGCGAGTGAGATTTCTTCACTCAACAACGGTTCAATCTCACGCTCAGGCAGCGACACGAAGAGCATCTTGCCTACGGGCAACGACTGCATCAGCTCCGCGCGACGCGCCACCAAGAGCAGCGCCGCTTCGAGCGAGAACACACCTGCCACACAAGCCGCCACAAACTCGCCTACGCTGTGACCGAGCATCGCTTTTGGCTGCACTCCCAACTCCGCAAGAAACTGTGTTAGCGCGTACTCAATTACAAACAGCGCCGGCTGCGCGTTTACCGTCTGATCAATCCAGTGCGCCCCATCGTCGTTGCGCGGATACAGTCGCTCGCGTAGATCCGTGCCGGTATATCGCTTCAGCAGTTCACAGCACTCGTCGACGTGCCGGCGGAATGCAGGCACATTCTCATAAAGCCCGGCGCCCATGTTCACGTACTGCGAACCCTGGCCCGGGAAAACAAACACGCACGGCCGTTTTCGCTGATCGACCTGGCTTGTCACTACACGGCCGCTATCAAGCCTTCCCAGCGCCTCGATGAGATCGTTGCGATCGCGGGCTACGATCATGCGCCTGTGTTCGAAGTGTCGCCGGCCGGATTGCAGCGTGTACGCCACGTCGCGAAGACTTAACTCAGGATGCCGCTCGAGATGTTGGACCAGGTTAGCGGTTGCCGTTTCGAGCGCCGCCGGAGTTCTGGCCGTCAACAGAATCAATTGACGCCCGTCCACTGCTGCCGGAGCAGTCGTCTCCGGTGCTTCCTGGACTACGACGTGCACGTTCGTGCCGCCCATGCCAAATGAGCTCACGCCGGCGCGCCGTGGAAAACCGTTGGTTTCCCATTTCCGCAGTTCCGTGTTCACGAAAAACGGCGAGTTCGGGAAGTCAATTTTCGGATTTGCCGATTGATAATGAAGACTGGGCGGCAGCTCTTTGTGCTTGAGCGCCAGCACTGTTTTAATGAGACCACACACACCCGCTGCCGCGTCGAGATGGCCCACGTTGGACTTCACGGAGCCGATAGCGCAATAAGATTTCTTCTGCGTTGACTTGCGGAATGCCTGGGTGAGGGCGGCCACCTCGATCGGATCGCCGAGTTCGGTCGCAGTCCCGTGAGCCTCGATGTAAGTGATAGTTTCAGGACTGACGGATGCATTACTTTGGGCCTGCTCTATGACTTCCGCCTGACCCTGAATGCTCGGTGCGGTAAAGCCGACCTTGAGTGAGCCGTCATTATTAATAGCAGAACCGATTATCACGGCGTCGATGTTGTCGCCGTCGGCGATAGCATCACGCAAACGCTTGAGCACAACCACGCCCGCGCCGTTGCCCGGCACCGTGCCCGCGGCTTCCGCATCGAAGGTCCGGCAGTGACCATCAGGCGAGACAATGCCGCCTTCCTGATAAAGATAGCCGCCCTTCGATGCACGCAGTGTTACACCACCACACAACGCCATATCGCATTCGTCGTTCAGCAGGGCGCGCGAAGCGAGATGCACTGCCACGAGTGAGGTCGAGCAGGCTGTCTGCACAGTCACACTCGGTCCTCGCAAGTTCAGCTTGTAGGAAACACGTGTCGGCATGAAGTCTTTGTCATTGGCCAGCACAACCTGAAATCCGCCGACTGTCCTCATCACTTCGGAATTCGCAAAGAGGTTGGACATGTACGTGTTATGGCCCACGCCCGCATAAACTCCTATGCGACCGCTGTAACGTTCCGCGTCGACGCCGGCTGCTTCCAAAGCTGACCAGGCACACTCGAGAAACACACGCTGTTGCGGATCTATTACCTCGGCTTCGCGCGGCTGAATGCCGAAGAACGGCGCATCGAAGTAGTCAGCTTCATCGAGGAAGCCCGCTGCCTTGACGTAATTTGGATCCAGCAACCATTCGGGATGGGCGCCTGCCGCCAGCAACTCCTCATCGGTAAACGACGAGATGAGTTCCTCACCGTCTTTGAGCTTTTGCCAAAACTCCTCGACGTTGCGGCAGCGTGGGAACCGGGCCGCAAGCCCGATGATCGCAATCGCATCCGCGGGCACGCCGGCAGCGACGCTCGATGGGGTTGTCGCTAAGGACGGTTCGGGAAGTTCGACCGGCACCTCGTCGGGTATCGTTACAGTCGGGATTGGCCTGGCGGATTTCTCTATAAACTCGGCCAGGGTGCCGACAGTTGGATACCTGAATAGATCTATTACTGTGACGTCTGTGTTGAAGAGTGTGTTCAGGCGCGGCTGGAGTTGGGCCAACAGCAGCGAATGGCCACCCAGATCGAAGAAGTTGTCGTTAAGACCGACGTGTTCGACGGCAAGATACTCTCGCCAAAGCTCAGCGATCTTTTGTTCCGTCTCGGTTGAGGGAGCAAAAGCGGATGTCGTCTGCGGCCGTTCTGCCTCGCAAAGCGGAAGCACATCGCGATCAAGAGTGCCGTCATGCCGCAGTGGTAACCCCGGCAGAATCAGATAGGCCGACGGTAATGCATAATCCGGCAGGCGTTCGCGCATAAACGCGCGCACCTCCGCGATCAAATCGTCCGAGGCCTGGCCATTAGCCGGCACAATATAAGCAACTAACTGCGGGTCGCGGCGGCCCTGCTCGAGAGCTATAACCGCGGCGCGTGAGACGAGTGGACACTGCTGCAATTCACTCTCAACGTCGAGCAGCTCAACCTGATAACCTCGATACCTGACCCGCGGGCCTAACGGCACGATCGCGCCATCGCGGCGGTATTTGCACCGCTCCTCCGTCTTGAATAGACGGGAGCCCGGTTGGCCCGCGAACGGGTCAGGAACGAACCTTTCCGCCGTGAGGTCGGGTCGATTCTGATATCCACGCGCTAAGTCGACCCCGCCGGCGTACAAGGCGCCTTTAACTCCTACAGGCACAGGTTGCATGCTCTCGTCGAGCACATATAGCTGCGTGTTTGTTATCGGGCGAATAGCGGGAGCGAGATCTTCGTCGCCGGATTTGAGTGTCCAGTATCCGGTAATGACACTCAGATCAGTTGGCTCGTGCCAATAGTGCAGGTCCGCCGTATCGAAAAGTTTCGCAAACCGTTCGGCAAGATGCGGCAACAATGGTTCACCGCGGCAAACGACGTGCTTGAGATCGCTCAACTCGCGCGGCTCGTCGCAGAGATTTTCCAACAGCGACGGTGTGCATTGGACGAGGCTGGCCCGCTGCTCGCTTGCGAGTGACCATATCTCCCGACCTGCTTCAGCAACGATCGCTGCACTGCCGCCCGACAGTGGCAATAAGAATTCCCACCCAGGTTCGGTTCCGTTGTGCAGCACTCGGTCCACTTCGCTCAAGCGCAAAGCACGCTGCATCCACTGCAATCCGTTAACGAGCGCCTGATGGGTATGAGCAACCAGCATCACCTTGCCGTTCTCATCGCGCTCATAAGACAAGTAGGCGAGATTCTCCGGCACAACGCTGTCGTCACTCGATTGTCCGGCACGTGCGATCTCTTCCCATTGAGAGTCGATATGCACGAGCCGCTCACGCCACTCTGAATCTCCCAGCACCCCTCCCCGCACCAGCAGCAAATGAGGCCGTGCTTCTGTAAGCGTGGCGAGCAACTGATCGTGATCCGTTGACGGATCGAGAAACAGACAAACACCACCGGCTTTGAGTACACCGAGAATGCCAATCGCGCTCTCCGCCGAGCGTTCCAGACACACCGCCACGTTCGTCTCCGGTCCTACTCCACGCGTACCGAGGTAACTCGCGAGCTGGCCGGCAGCGCGATTCAACTCGGAGTAAGTAAGTCGCCGGTCGCCGCAGATCAGCGCGACGTTGTCAGGAGTGCTGGCAACCTGTGTTTCAAACAGATGATGCGCACACGTCCCGGCTGGATATTCCGCTTCAGTCTGGTTCCAATGGACGAGGGCTGTTTCTGTTTCTGCACGGGTTAGTAGCGGCAGCTCTGAGATCGGACGATCGGGATTCTCGACAACGTGCTCGAGTAACACCGCGAGATGCGACGCGAGCTGGGCTACGGTGTCGGCCTCGAACAATTCCGTGTTGTATTGAATTGCTCCCGCCAGTCCTCCTTCTTTTTCACCAAATGCAGCCACGAGCTCAAATTTCGTTGTCCGCTGAGCCACCGGAAACGGTGAAGCCTTGATGCCTGTGAGTTCCAATCCGCCGGTCGCTCCACTCTGCACCGAAAAAAGCACCTGGACCAGTGGCGAACGGCTAACATCCCGATTCGGTTGTAACGCTTCGACCAGTGTCTCGAATGGCACATCCTGGTGCGTGTAGGCTCCGAGGCAGACCTCGCGCGCTCGAGTCAGCAAGGAACGAAAACTTTCCGTGCCTGTTACCCTTGCTCGCAACACGAGGGTGTTGGTGAAGAAACCGATCAGCCCCGCAACTTCGGGCCGTTCACGATTCGCCACCGGCGCGCCGATCAGAAGATCCGGCTGTCCACAGTAACGTGATAGCAACACCGAGAAAGCTGTCCAAAGCGTCATGAACAGCGTGGTTCCTTCTTCTCGGGTCAGATTTCGTAAGCCCGTTAGTATCTCGCTGTCGATTTCGAATCGCTCGACTTCGCTCGAGCCTGCCGCCAGTCGTGGGCGCTTCTTGTCAGCAGGCAATTCCAGCACGGCATTAGCGCCGTATAACTGCTCGCGCCAGTAAGAGAGTTGTTCTTCAAGGATCTCTCCTTTTAATAACTCGCTTTGCCAGACTGCGTAGTCCGCGTATTGCACAGTGAGCTCAGGCAGAGCCGCGGGCTTGTCATTTACTTCAGCGTCATAGAGCAGCGACAACTCGCGGCTGAAGACATCCATGGACCAGCCATCTGTCGCAATGTGGTGCATCGTCACCACAAACACGTGCGCCTCGTCGCTCAATCGCACCAGGCGCGCCCGCACCATTGGACCAGTGCTCAGATCGAACGGTTGCTGCGCCTCTCGCTCAACCTCCTCGAGAACGGCCATTTCCTGTTCGACACCAGCCAGCGCGTACAGATCCACGACTTCCAACGTCAGCGATAACTCAGGCGCGATGATCTGCATCGGCTCGCCGTCGACTAAATCGATCGTCGTGCGCAACACTTCGTGACGCGCCACAATCTGGTTGAGGCTGCGCTCCAGTGCCGCGATGTTTAGAGGTCCGTTGAGTTGATATGCGACTGCGAGGTTGTATGCGTCAGTTCCGGGGCTGAGGCGATCCAAAAACCAGAGTCGCTGTTGCGCGAACGAAAGCGGCAACGCACCTTGCCGTGGGACGGGCGTAATTGGCGGCGCTGTGTAACCGCGCTCAGCTTTAATTGCCGTTTCTACCACTGCGGCAAGCTCGGGCACGGTGGGCGCCTCAAATATTCTGCGCAGCGGGATCTCGACGCCAAAGCTTTCGCGTATGCGAATCACGATCAGCGTCGCCAGCAACGAGTGGCCGCCGAGCGTGAAGAAGTTGTCGTCTGCTTTTACCTCCTGCACGCCCAACACCTGCTGCCACACTCCAGCCAGCACCTGCTCCGTCTCACTCAATTCGCGCGGCCCAATGCTCGCTTCTTCTTCATGCTCCCAGGGATCCGGCAGCGCTTCTTCATTCACCTTCCCATTCAACGTCAGCGGGATCTTTCCAATGCGCACGAACCGGCTCGGGATCGTCTCCTCCACCACTCGCTCACTCAACCAGCTCCGCAACTCCTCTTCACTCACCTC
>DATENQ010000043.1:0-14561 GCA_035275005.1 Pyrinomonadaceae bacterium
CGCCTCGCGTGCTCTCTGCATGTAGATGGGCCGATAGCTCAGTCGGTAGAGCAACTGGCTTTTAACCAGTGGGTCGCAGGTTCGAGTCCTGCTCGGCTCACCATCTTACAACGCGAAGCCTCTTTCGTCCCCAACCTTCAGAGGCTTCTCTCTTTTCAATCAGGCAGATTTCCCCAGGCTAAAGCCTGGGGAGAATGAGAGGCGGCTTTAAGCGGATGCAGTTCTGTCGAATTGTCGGACGTCAGCCCAGTAGCGTGGTGGGATTAGTAAGGTATGGACCAGGGACTGGATGTTGCCATTGCCAATGAGTCCGTAGGTGTGGGCCAGCCCGGAAATGAGAGGGTTTGAATTGAGACGGAGCAGACGGCGCACTTCGGGCGGGGCCAGCAGGGCTTGGACTTCAAGAAGCAAATAGTAACGCAAGACACCCAGATGCTTCCGGTACGCGCGGTAGAGCAAGGCGGTGTGTTTGCTGTAAGTTAGATCGCGAACGAGATGAAGACGACGGTCCAGGAGCCAATCGGCGTAGCTTCCCGGCAAGTTCGGGATACACAACGCTTCACCAATCCGCAGGAACACGTCAAATAAGGCGCGCTTTTCAGACTGCGAGAGCGGTCTGTAAAGGAGCGCGTAAGCACGCTCCGAATAATCAATCAACATGTAAAGCACGTCGCGGAAAGCCCAATCAGGTATTGTCTGCTTTCTATCGTGCTCGACGGACGCATGTCTCGCGTTTATTCGATCGAGAGTTCGACGTGCCGTCTCCTGATCGACAAACACAATTTCCTGAGCGTAACGAACAGTAGAAAAGAGTCGTCCAATTGGATCGCGTGGAATCTCGCCGGTAAAGAACAGCCAATCGACCGCACGATTGAGCGCGAACTCAGCCGCCGAACCTGCGAAGATAAGCAGCACTAGATCCGGATTTCCCCAAATTGTGCGTACGATCGAGCGACGGTCAACAAAATCAGGCATAGTCACAAAGAAGCACAAAAGGCATAAAAATTCCAGCTAAACCATTCGTGCCTTTTGTGGCTACAGTTCAATCAGGTGCGGTTTGCCTTCGGGGACGATGCGGATTTTCTTTGCGAACTTCGGGTTGCCTTTCAGGAAGCTGGCGATGCTGTGTTTTGCGGGTGACCAGTTGGGTCTCACTTCCTTATCGGAGTTCTTCTCTTTCTTTTTCTTCTCTTTCGCTTGTTCCTTCTGCCAATCAGCTTTACGTCCGGCATCGATCTCCACGATCGGATACGTAACGTGGACCTGGTAGTTTTCATCGCCACGCGCCGCTAACAACATCTCCAGCGACTCACGCTCCGGGTTGCCGTGCTCACCATTGCCCGAGAAGACGTAATGATCCGCGATGACGCGATCGAAGAAGTCCTGATCCAAATTATTTGAACTGCCGTGATGTGGAACCTTCAGCACATTAACGCGCAGCTTGCCACCCTTCTTCACGAGTTTGACGAGCTCCAGGCCGGCCAGGATCTTGTCGCCACGCGCATCACCAGTTAGCAGAATGCTCTTGCCCCCGGCCTTAGCAAGCACGACAAGGCTCGAGAGATTCGGAACTGATTTATCGACGTAAGCGGCGAGCGCGTCTTCCGCAGTCATGCCTTTGTCTGCCAGGTCTTTAAGCCATGCCTGATGTTTTTCATGAAGCTTCTTCAACTCCGGCAACATTGGTCCAACTACCGTGAACTCAAGACCATTCTCCATGTCGAACGAGTTCTTCCCGCTGGCCAGCACTAACTGACCATCGAATTCCGGATTCAACGGGAAGCCGAGCCGCTCTGCGTCGTGACGCAGTTGCGCGCCCTGCTTGATACTCGCCAGCACTTTCAACGTCGATCTTACCGTCTCCTCGTCCTCTCCATCCGGATCGACCGTCAAATCGGCAGGCGGATCTCCTTCCATCGAGGCCGCTCCAAACTTATTCGTAAATGACGCAGTCAACTGATCAGGCGTGTCGTCGATCACGTTTTCGAAACTGTTGTGCCAGAACCCAAGCACCTGGATTAGCGGAGACTTGTGTTCCATCTCCGACGTGATCAACTCTCTTGTCAAATCGAGAATACCTTGAATGTGGTCGTCGTCCACGTGACTGACCATAACCAGATCGACCAGCAAAGGATCTCCATCGCTCAAACCTCTCTCTTTACGAATCTGTTCGAGGCGCGGCCTCAGATGAGGCGCGTACACGCTCTTTGGCCCACCATCGATCAGCACCAGGTGCGGATCGTCTTCGGAACCGAAATGGAGGATGAGGCAATCACCCTTGCGAGCGCGAACCACGTCGAGAATGAACATACGGTGTCCTTCCTTCAGATAGATTGAAACGCTCGCAGCACGTCGAGCATGCCGTGTCCCTGGAAACTGCGTTCACGACCGAGATCGGTCGCGTTCTCGCAAAGAATTCGTTTGATTCGCCGTGGCTGTCCGATCAGTTCGGAGTAGCGGCCCATCAGCATCGCCGCGGCGCCACTCACGTGCGGCGCCGCCATGCTGGTTCCGTCTAGATCGCCCCAGAAGCCGCCGAGTGGCATGTTTTCCGTGCCGTTCCCGCGCGAAAATGGCGCGCGTATTTTTTCACCTGGCGCTACCAGATCGGGTTTGAGACGACCATCACCAGTTGGACCACGACTGGAAAAGAAACTCACACCATACGTGTGAGGCCAGAAACGGTGAGTCGCTCCCACGGTGATTACCCCATCGGCGTTGCCCGGATCGGTAATACTGAACGCGGCGTAACTATCGTACGTGCCTTCCTTCGTCTCGAAGCTCTTGTAACCATGGTTACCGGCAGCGGCAACGACAACCACTCCACTCTCGATCATATGCTCACACTCGTTGCAAATCGGAGTACGACCACACGCGAAATTCCTTACGTCGTGCGGTATCGACAGACTCAGATTCGCGCCGTGAATGGTTAACAGATTATCGCGCGCATTCAGGTAACGAATAAATTGCAACGCAGCGATGATCGCAAACTCAGCATCCTTGATGTCCTTGCCCAGCACGCGAAAGTCATACAATCCGATGTCGGGACACATACCATCCGCAAAATCCCAGCTCTCCTTATTGTTTGCATGGGCCAATGCCGCTTCTCGGTTTGCTCCGATGATCCCCGCGACGTGTGTTCCGTGATTCGTCGGTGGAACAAACTCCGGATTTATCTGCACAAATCTTTCAACCAGCTCCCAATGAATCGGCCCGCGGTTACGGGCATCGACGGCGAGCTTTTCCAGGTCGGCATCCGGGTTTTCCGGCGGATGGACCAACTCTTTCCAGGTCTCATCTGCCTGCAGCGCCCTTATGTTGTCCTGACGTACTGCTTTTTTCCAATTACTAAGGCTCACGATCTTGCGAAAGTTTCTAAAATCGTAAGTTGCCTTGATGCGGCTCTTGCCTGAGACCTTGTCGCGAAACGCTGGATGAGCACCGTCGATTCCGGAATCGATCACAGCCCAACCAATTTCACTGCAACTGATTTTGAAAAGAGTATGAGCGGCGTCAGCCTTAACAGCCGCAACCGATCTCGTGAGAGCGGGCAACGGCTCACGATTACGCGAAATCTGCCAGACCAGCGGGTCGCGCTCTTCATCCTGCAACATGTCGGCTCCGACCTGTAGAAGTAACGGCGCAATGGTTTTAGGCTTGGCCTGTTTCAGGATGTATGTGACCTGGTCTGCGGCACTAACAGGCGCCTTCTTCTTTTGGGCTGGAGTGTGTTCACCGGCCCAGAGGAGCAAACCAGCCAACGCTACAAAACGATCGATCGCAGGCAACTCCTGCGTTTCCTGTGAAGGAATCTTAAGGTGCCACTTCTCCGCGGCCTCCAGGATCTTCTTAAGCATCGCATTCAGGTTGGCCTCGTCGTAACGGTGAAACTCGTGCTTGTCGCCCTCCCACCGGCTGGTCCACCAAATTGTCTTCGGAACTACAACCCGAACCAGTTCCTCAAACGTCAAACGAGCCACAATCAGACCCTGGAGAAACGCGATCTCAGCCTTATGGTTCGTCTCCTGATCCAGGTCCGAATCAATCTTAGTAGCAACGAAGCCTGCCGGATGGCCACGGTAAGGAGCGATGAGCAGGTCCAGAGGGGTTGCCGGATTTTTGCCAAACTCGACCCAGACATCGCCAAGAATCGGCGAGTCCTGCAACTGCCGCCGGTCCTCGAGTGGACCAAGAAGAATGAACTCAACTAGTGGGCTCGGAATCGGGATCATTCATGAACCTCCATAAAAGAGCCACAGATTAACACGGAAAATCCAGATTTTGATCCGTGTAATCCGTGGTCTGATTTTGTGCCTTTTGTGCTTTTTTGTGGCTTGACTCGAGGATGGTTATTTGGATTTCAATGTGAGCAGGACTATCTCGGGCGTGACGCCGAAACGAACCGGCATAATGCTCGTGCCGATTCCGGTGGTCACAAACAGGTGATGATTGTTTTCAACCACGTGACCGCGAACATACCGATCGCCATAACGTGACGATTCGACAACAGTGCCGATCAAAGGAAACCTGACCTGACCTCCGTGAGTGTGACCGGCCAGCAACAGCGGCACGCGCTGAGGAAGACTCGGAAAGATATCGGGATTGTGTGTCAGCGCGATCATCGGTTGTCCTTCCGGAACTTTCGCCACCGTCTCTTGAACCCACTGCGGCCGCGTCCAAAGATCCGCGAGACCAACGAGCCATAGCGAAGTGCCGCGCGCATTTATTTGCAGCACTTCATTCTCAAGTACCTTGATGCCGTTCTGCTCCAGTCCTCGCCGCACACCATCGACGCTGTACCACGTGTCATGATTACCAAGCACCGAGTAGGTACCAAGCGGCGCTTTAAAGTCTTTCAGGATTGGGCCAAAAGCCTCTGGCGCGATGTGCGCTTTTGTCATGTAATCACCGAGTATCACTATGAGCTCAGGCTGGCGCTCGTTAGTACGGTCGACGATCGTGCGCAGCTTTTTGCCGTCAATAAAATTTGCACCGACGTGAATGTCTGAAAGCACGGCGATGCGCAGGCCGTCGAGCTCTCGCGGCCAGTTCTCGATCTCGATAGTTTGTTCACGGACGACGAGCCGGTTGGGTTCGATAAGGAAGGCCCAGAACAGCAACAAGCCAAGCAGCAGAATGAGCGCGTCAAGCGTAACTCGCAGCCGTTTGCCCCAACGCGGGGTGCGTCCCCATTGCATTGGACCAGCCGGACGCCGTACTTCCCTGATCAAAAAAAATAACAATCCCAGCAGAACAGCAACAGCGATTACAAAGGCCAGACTCATAGCGGGAATTTATCACGGCTACGCCGCAGTTCTGCTATCTTATGCCCGATGAAAAGCACACTCTCCATTCTTTCCCTGCTTTTGTTTTCTTTCGTAAACGTATTTCCACAAGCGCCCGCCGATCGACAATTCATACGCACGGATGCGCGGTTAGTTGCATTAACCCACGTGCGCGTGATCGACGGCACGGGCGCCGCGCCAAAAGACGATCAAACCATCGTCATCAGCGAAGGAAAGATTCAGTCGGTTGAGCCAAGCGTGTCCGCGAAGATTCCGGCGAATGCGCAGACCCTGGATCTCAATGGTTACACGGTTTTGCCCGGCCTGGTCGGAATGCACAACCATATGTTCTTTCCGATGGGCGGGTCACCGCCGATGTACTCGAACATGGGCATCAGTTTTCCGCGCCTTTACCTGGCCCTCGGCGTCACGACGATTCGCACCACTGGCAGCGTCGCCCCCTACAGCGATCTCGAGATCAAGAAGCTCATCGATGCGGGCCGCATGATTGGTCCGAAGATGCACATCACCGCCCCGTATCTCGAAGGCCGCGGCTCGTTCACGCCCGTGATGCACACACTCACCGGCGTTGACGATGCGCGACGCATGGTCAACTACTGGGCCGATTCCGGCGCGACTTCGTTCAAAGCCTATATGAATATCTCGCGTGCGGAGTTGCGCGCGGTAGTTGAAGAAGCACACAAGCGCGGGCTTAAAGTCACAGGCCATTTATGTTCGATCGGTTTCAAGGAAGCGGCTGAGATCGGCATCGACAATCTCGAGCACGGCCTGTTTGCTGATTCCGAATTCGTTCCGAACAAGCAACCGGATCAGTGTCCGCAAGGCGTTTCAGCAAGCCTGCGACAACTCGACATCAACGGCCCGGCAGTACAGGAAACGATCCGCACTCTCGTGTCAAAAAACGTGGCCATCACCTCAACGTTGCCGGTATTCGAAGCTGGTGGCGCACCGTTGGCGCAATCAGGAATCGGAGCCAGCAGCGCGCTGTTGAGTCAACGTATGCTGAATGTCATGTCGACTGACGCTCGCGTTCGTTACCTGCAAGCGCGAGCACGCGTCTCGACGGAAGCGAATTTTGTTCCGTTGTTGCGAAAGGCGATGGAGTTTGAGCGTGCCTTTGTGAAAGCCGGAGGCTTGTTGATTGCCGGTCTCGATCCAACCGGTAACGGCGGCATCGTCGCCGGCTTCGGCGATCTGCGGCAAGTGGAACTCCTGGTCGAAGCAGGATTTACCCCCACAGAAGCGATTTCGATCGCCTCACTCAATGGCGCAAAATTTCTCGGTGAAGACGCTCGCATCGGCTCAATCGCGCCCGGCAAACAGGCAGACCTGATGGTCGTTAAGGGAAACCCGGCCACGACCATCAGCGACATCGAGAACGTCGAGATCGTATTTAAAGACGGAGTCGGTTACGATTCTGAGAAATTGATCCAGTCAGTCCAGGGACTGGTCGGCATTCGATAAACTCACATGGAATACGAAAAACTAGCAACCCTCATTCCCGCGCTGGAAAAATTCGCTGCGGAGAAACCTGGAGCGTATAAGTTGCGAGTCGCACTGCTCGCGGTGCTGGGCTATGCGTATCTGTTGTTCATCGTGCTGATGTTGCTGGCGATTGTCGCAGTTACACTCCTCTATGCACGCCTCAATTGGCTGGTAATAAAAATCCTCTGGATCCCACTCGTTCTCGTCGGCATCGTACTCCGTTCACTCTGGATAACGCTTCCGGAGCCGGAAGGCGCGGAGTTGCAGCGCGATCAGGCACCCGCACTTTTTGACCTGATCCACGAAGTCACGACGAGGCTCCATGGTCCAAAGATTCATCACGTGCTGGTTACCGGCGAATTCAACGCGGCTGTCGTGCAGATTCCACAGTTTGGAATGTTTGGCTGGCTCAACAACTATCTTGTTGTCGGACTTCCATTGTTGCGAGCATTCACTCCGGACGAGTTTCGTGCCGTGCTTGCACACGAAGTGGGCCACCTCTCCGGAAAGCACGGTGGCTTTTTCGCGTGGATTTATCGCGTACGACGGAGCTGGGTCGAGATCCGTACGCGCGTGCACTACGAGCGACATTACGCGTCGTTTTTATTCGAGCCTTTTCTAAATTGGTATGCGCCGTATATGAGTGTGTACTCGTTTGTACTCGCACGTGCACAGGAGCGTCAGGCTGACGAATATGCGGTTGAACTGGCTGGAAGAGATGTTACCGCCGTTATGTTGGCTCGACTCGACGTCAAGCAACGTAATTTGGCAGAAACTTTTTGGCCCAAATTTTTCCGGCAGTCGAAAGAGCAACCCAAAATCCCAAGGGATTCCTTTGAGCAGATGCTGAACGGAGCGGAACAACCGGTCGGCGCGGTGAACGCACAGAAGTGGTTTTTTGAAGCCCTGCAAGTGCCGACCGGATACGACGACACGCATCCCGCGCTTGCGGATCGACTGGCCGCGATCGGCTACCCAAAAGAGAGTCCTGAGGTTGCGGAGTTGCTCGATGCCGTGGTTAAAGCAGATGAACAGAAGGAATCTGCGGCATCCCACTACCTGAGCGACTTACCTGAAGACTTCATCAATAGTCAAAATCGTCTCTGGAGAGAACAGCTCGTTCAGTCTTGGAACGAAAGTCACGTCCAGAGCAAGGAGGCTAAAAAGCACCTTGCTAAATTGGAAGAGGAAGCTGCGCAACGTTCGCTAACGGTTGATGAACAATGGCAGCGCGTGACGCTACTCAGCCAGGTACAGGATGACAACGCAGCCATACCGTTACTGCAAACAATGGTGCGTGAACATCCGGAACATGCCGGCGCGCACTTCGCACTCGGGGCAATCCTGCTCGACCAGCAGAATGCTGAGGGTGTTAAGTATTTGGAAAAGTCGATGGAGCTCGGCCCCACCATCGCCGGCGATGCGAGCATGCGGCTCTCAGGATTTTATTTCCAGCAGGGTAATAGGGAGTTAGCCGAAACATTCCGCCAGCGTGCCGCGGAGTATTGGAAGGTACAGCAACGGTTGCGCGAACAGGCAGTGCACTTCTCACCGGACGACAAATTTCTGCCGCACGAGCTCAGCGAAGCTGTGTTGAAGGAAATTCAGGCTCAACTCCAAAAAGTCCGTGGCTTAAGTGAAGCGTTTCTCGTTCGCAAAGTTCTTGAAGGTTCGAACCGCGTGTATGTGCTGGCTGTGCTTGCTGGATACTCCTGGAACGAAGGCGTCAGCGACAAACATCTCGAGCCACTATTCACAGACCTGTCTCAAGTCACCGGCCTTCCCTCGCCGCTCGTGACCTTGCCACTGGACGTGGTTCATGGCGATCTGCTCCCGAAGTTCAAAGCAGTCCGGGGAGCCTCAATTTACAAACGAGACTAGTTCTTCGTCATCTTGAGACCGGTGACGAGGGCATCAGTGTTATGAGCGAAGCGCACGCCGTAAATGCCGTCGGTTGATTTGAGCTTGCCGGTTGTGACGAGATCGGATTTATTGTAACTGGCTACGACCTTGTTGTTGATTGCACACTCAACCTTGTCGCCCTTCACGGAGATCGCGATCTCCTGTGTGACGGGTTGGCCAACGCCCGCGGCCTTGTTTACCGCCGGATCCTCAGCGCCACGTCCATTCATCTGAAACGGTTCTGGTCCAAAGCCACGCACGATGAACTTACCGTTGCCGTACGCGGCGCAGTAGAGATAACTCTGCTGGGCCGTTCCGAGATCGTTGCCGGCGATCATCAACCCGTAAGGGTGAGGATGGTTGTTGAGGCTCATATATTTCGGTTCGTTGAACGTCGCTTTGACGGTGTAATCACCGGACGCTTTGTTTTTCGGATTCCAGTAAGTTACTGCTGGACCAGTAGTAACGTGCAACGCGTCGCCGTCTTTTGCAAGCTTCGCGCTATTGAGCGTCATCCCGGCGAATTCTTCTTTCGGGTCGATCTTTCCGGTCCAGCCGGGAACAGAGATTCCGCCTCCCTCAACTCCCCTGGAAGCCTCCATCTGTCCGCCCTGAGAGAAATTAACCGCCGGCACCGACAACAGCGCGACCAAAGCGAGAGCTAAAGCAGTGACATAACGCATAATGCAATCCTCCTAAAATAGATTCTTTGGAAAGGGAAAGAATATGGCAGAAGAGAAAATACTTACCAAACACCCGCAAGGCAAGACCGGAAGAAACATCAGCCGAGAAACTTACGAAACGCTCAAAGCCGCAATTTTGGATGCGTTAGGAAAGAAAGAACTTACGCACGATGAACTATTCGAGCAACTCAATAAAAAGTTGAAAGGCAGGATCTCGGGAAACATCAGTTGGTACGGTGAAACAGTCAAGCTCGATCTCGAAGCGAGAAAGATCATCGAGCGAACTGACTCCAAACCGCAACGCTATCGCGTGCCGGCGGCTAAGAAGTAAGCTGACGATTGACGGCGGAAAACGAGGTAGAGGATTACCGAGAAGATCACCATGTGCATCAACAAGAACAACATCGAATGCAGCGCACTGATGACGATGTGAAATGTGATCCAGATGACGAGCAGCCAGCGTGCCCAGTTGTGACCTTTCAGCATGAAAACGCCGGCGACGATCATGAGGATCCGTGAAAGATGTACGTACCAGTGACTCACTAGATCGCGAAACGGCAGCACACCGCTAAGAAGCGCTATGCTGCCGAATATAATGAAGAGCCAACTGATGATCGTAATCGATCGGGGGCGCACATTCTTAACTGATCATCTTGCGCTTAGTTCGCCGGTAAAGTAATGCGCCGCCACCACCCAACGCCAGCACGCCCAGACCGCCGCCGCCGAAAATCATCCACTGAGAACGCGAACCGGCAGTGCGCAACGATTGCTCCGTAGCCGGTCGTGCACTCTGTTGATACGCCAGCGCCTCGGCATTAGCAATCGCGGTTTCCAAACGTGTGCGACTCGTCTCGAGTGTCCGGAGTTGCGCCAGCACGCCGTCTCTTTGGATGCTCAACTGTCGCCGGCGCGCCTCACGCAACTCTTCCGGCCTCGTAGAACCAACTCCGGCCAAGGAGCGCTCGATGTTTTCGGGTTTGATACTTTCGTCCAACTCCTGCAAACGCGCGCGCAAATCCGCCTCATGGGCTTGCACGTCGAGCAACTGCAACTTCAGTCTGTCAGCCGCTTCCGCGGCACTCTCAGTCTCCTGCGCGTAAACGTGTACTGAAAACAACAACCCCACAACGAAGATCGCCAAAATGGACTTAAGTTTCATTCCCGTCACCTACTTTCCGTGTCCCTAATTCTACTCCGCGTTTCCTGTGAACGCGAGCAATCCCAAGGCCACGGTCGCGATTTGCTCCTCTCTCGCGCAACTATAATGAATACTCAATAGTTAACGCGTAAAGAGCAGGCTGGGAAGGTCACTACCAGGTCACCTCCAAAGTGATTTGCCGGGTGCCCATCCTGTCTCCCCAGTTTGCAAGCTCAACATGGCGGACTCAGAAGAAAGAATTGCGCTGTTTCTGTATTCACTTGGCGTCATTCCAAAGATAGTTAAGCTGCATACATTTAGCCGCAGATGAACGCTGATGACGCAGATTCAGAATCTGATCTGCGTTCTCCGCGTTTATCTGCGGCTAAATACTACGGACGCAAACGGATGCGCCCGAGGATGTCATTGAATTGGCGTTGAGAGCGTAGTTTTGCGAAGACGGGATCGACTTTGAGATTCATTAACCAGATGTCGCGTTCTTCAACGGCCGTTTCCAACCACTTGAACGCCTGCGCCTGATCGCCGAGTCCCGAATAAATCGCAGCAACCGTGTAAGGCGACACGTAGCGCTGGCCCTGCAACTGCTGCAAATCGTTGAGCACTTGTTTCGCTTCAGCAGTTCGGCCTGACGCGGCATAAGCATGTCCGAGCAGCGCATGCATCAATGGACTGCCCGAAAGTTTCACGCCGGTTTGAAACTCCGCGATTGCTTCCGGATACATTCCCTTCGCTTCATACGCCAGCCCAAGATAACGCCGCGCGGGAAACGAACTCGGATCGCGCTCGAGAATTTTCCGGCACTGCTCGATCGCTTTGTCATTCTGTCCTGACAAGTAGTAGATCCAACCCAGGTGCGAGCTGGCGACAAACGATAGCGGCTCGAGCTCATCAGTTCGTTTTGCTTCCGCAATCGCTTCGTCAAAACGTTCGACTGCTACGAGATACGAGCTGTACCACTGGTGCGCCGGAGCGTATCCGGGCTTCAGCCTGATCGCTTCCTGAAACTCACGCTCAGTCGCAGTGCGGTCCCAGTCCCAGCGAAACTTGATAAACGCCATCGACGAATGCGCTTCGGCGGAGTTCTCGTCGATCTCGAGTGCCTTCGTCGCCGCGTCCTTCGCCTTCGGAAAACCTTCTTTCGGCTGCAAGCGACCGTAAACAACGAGCATGTTGTAACAATCAGCCAGTCCGGCGTAGGCCGCGCCGTAATTCGGATCGATAGCGATGGCCTGGTTGAAATAGTCGATCGCCTGCAGGAGCGCGTCGCCGGTGCGCTTGTTCCAGGCGTTGCGTCCTTTTAAATACAGGCCATAGGCTTCGAGCTGTTTCTTCTCTTCGACATTCAGCTTCAGGCGCAGGTTCTCGAAAATGTCGCGTGATATGTCGTCCTGAACGAGGAGCACGTCGGAAAGTTTGTGATCGTAGTGCTGGCCCCAGAGTTGCGCGACGTTTTCGAGATCGATCAGATCGGCTTGAATACTGATGATGTCGCCGTGACGGCGCATGCGTCCGGTCACGACCGCGCGCACGTTCAACTCCTGCGCCACTTTGCGTGGGTCGAGTTCCTTCCCTTTGTAACCAGCAACAACACTCCGCGGCACAACACGCAGCTGCGGCAACTTCGAAAGACTGTTAATCAGGCTCTCGGCGATCTTGTCGTTGAGATACTGGGCGTCAGGGTCGGACGATTCATCAGTAAACGGCAACACAGCGATTGAATTAATCGGCACCGGATTGCTTCCAGCGTTGCCACGGCCCGTGTAGTAAAACAAGCCGATGAGGCCGACCACTACGACGCCTGCGACTAAAGCAAAGATCGGAGTTCGCTTGATTCTGCCAGATTGAATCGTCGTGTTGGGGATCGAGACCGGAGGCGTTGAAGTCGGTGGGCTATCCTCGACGGAAGTGTGCACTGGCTCTTCGTGCCACGACTGATTCGTGTCCGCAACAAATCGATACCCGCGTCGCGGCACGGTCTCAATAAACTGCACCCCGCCCGGACTCTCGCCCAGCGCTTTCCGCAAAAGCGAGATGTTCTGAGTCAGGTTTCCTTCCTCGACAAAGGTGTTCGGCCAAACTCGCTTCATCAGGTCGTCTTTTGCCACCACCTGCCCGCCGTGCTCGACGAGCGTTACGAGGATGTCGAAGACCTTGGGAGTGAGCGGGACTAATTCACCTTCGCGCAGCAGGACGCGCTCCGCGACTTTTAGGCGGAAACGACCGAAATCATAGCTGTGATTGTCCTGCTGACCCATAAAAACCGGCCTTGAGAAATATCTTTGAGGAAATCTTGAGTGCGGCCTGAGGACTTGTCGAGCGCGCGAGTCCTAAATTAGACACTCGAAAAGCTCCACAGAGGTTTTTGTAGACCAAGTCGTTAGGCGCAATGATTGTAATGCAAGCATTGGACGCGAGCAACGCGCAGTCGTTTAGAAGTTGTTGAAATCTATGGTGCTCTCGCTTGGATCCAAGCGAGTTGACTTCAATCCGACGAGGTATCTCCCCATGATGAATGAAAAAAAGACATCTGAGTTTCTCGAAACCTCACTAATTTATCTTTTGAGTGCAGCAGTCGCGGTCGGCGCCTTCGTGCTGGTCTGGCTAATTTCGCTGCTGCTGGGGCTTGGCCACGCGTGATTTTCTTATGAAAAACCACGCGCTCGCGGCGCTCGCCAGTGCCAGCGCCGCCGCGGTCGACATGATTAAGCGAAAACCGAACACAAACGAATCGGCAACGGCTCCCTTTAGCTGCTCCCGCGTCCCAGGATCGACATCCGGCGGCAACTCCACGCCCGCCAACTTCACCCGTTGCTCGTAAACCTCATGCTTAAAGCGCTCGTCAACCTGAATCTCGTTCATGCGCTGCGCCAGCGTCGCACTGAACGCGTGCAACATCATCACCCCAAACACGGCAATGGCAAGCAATCCTGCCGTGCGCGACACCGCATTGTTAATGCCTGATGCCACCCCGGCCTGTTCCTCACCAACAGAACTCATCACAGTGGTCGTTAAAGGCGCCACTGTGATCGACATTCCGAGTCCAAGAACCACGACTGCCGGAAAGAAGCTGGTCCAGAAGTTTGGATTGACTGAGGGCAACGCGAATAAGGCAAACCCCACTGCGGCGATTATCGGGCCAACAGTCAACGGCAAACGCGCGCCGAAACGATCGATCAAGCCCCCCGACCAGCGCGACAACGTAAACATGATCACGACAAAGGGCAGCAACGAAGCGCCGGCCGCTGTCGCCGAATAACCCTGGATCTGGATCAGGTTAAGAGTGAAAAAGAACATCATTCCGCTAAGCGCCGCGTACAAAAACAACGTCAGCAGATTTGCGCCGGAGAAGTCGCGACTGCGGAACAGTCGCAACGGCACCATCGGGTTCTTCGTGCGTGCTTCGTTGAAGACAAAGAGCGCCAGCGAGATCAAACCAACTGCCAGCGATATCAAAACCATCCAGTTTGAGAAGCCGAGCCGCGGCGACTCGATCAGTCCATAGACAACTCCGCCGAGACTGATCGTCGCGAACGCAGCGCCGAGCCAGTCGAGATGTCCGCCATGGTTCTTCTCACGACTCTCCGGCACTTTCCACATTGAGATCAACAGCACCGCGAGCGCGAGCGGCAGGTTGAGAAAGAACGCTGCGCGCCAGGAAATATTCTGAACTAGCCAGCCGCCAAGCACCGGACCGATCGCCGTTGTCATCGCTGAGAATCCAGACCACGTGCCAATCGCTTTGCCGCGTTTGTCTTCGTCGAAAGAAGAACTGATGAGCGCGAGACTGCCCGGGACAAGCAGTGCGCCGCCGATTCCCTGCAGCGCGCGAGCGAAGATGAGTTGTTCGATATTGGCGGCAAACCCGCAGAGCGCGGACGCAACGGCAAAGATCACAACGCCGATGTTGAAGATGCGCCGTCGTCCATAAAGATCGCCGAGCGAACCGCCGACAAGTAAGAGTGCTGATAGAAATAACGAATAAGCTTCGACGACCCATTGAATCCCGATCGCCGTCGCATTGAGGTC
>DATENQ010000044.1:0-4658 GCA_035275005.1 Pyrinomonadaceae bacterium
CTTTCGCCCGCGGCATTCGCGCAGACGGTCACCGGAACACTGCAAGGCACGGTGAGTGATTCGAAAGGCGCGGTCGTAACCGGCGCGGACGTGGTCATTCGCAACATGGAGACGGGCCAGGAGCGCAACGTCAAAACCGGAGGCGAAGGAACATACCTCGCGACGTTTCTTCCTCTCGGACGTTACACAGTCACCGCTACGAGCGCTGGGTTCAGCAAGATCGCGCAGGAAAACATCGAGGTCACACTGAACCAAACCATCGTCGTCAACTTCACTTTGAACCCCAGTTCTGTGACTGAAGCAGTAGTGGTGACCTCCGACGCAGCGCCAATCAACACCACGAACTCCGAGATCAAAGGTTCACTCAACTCGCAGGAGATCCTCGATAAACCGACGCTCAACCAGGGCAGCTTCCTTTCACTGGCCGATACGTTTAACGGGTACCAGGAAAATCCGACGAACGGCCAGAACAACCCCACCGCGTCATCCGGCTCTTCGATCAACTTCAACGGCACGGGTACACGCGGCGCGACGTTCCAGATCAACGGCGTCAACAACGACGACTCCTCTGAAAACCAGAACCGCCAGGGCGCATCGCTTTCGACAATCAAAGAGTTTCAAGTCATCACCAACAACTTCACCGCCGAGTTTGGTCGCGGCTATGGCGCGGTGGTGCTGGTCCAAACCAAGTCGGGAACAAACAATTTCCACGGCGACGTCTACTGGTATCACAACGATAGCGCGCTCAATGCCACCAACAACGTTTTCTCGCCCGGCGTAAAGAAAGGCGTCACACGCCGCAATCAATTTGGGTTTACTTCGGGCTTCCCGATTTTCAAAGATCGGCTGTTTGGTTTTATCAGCCTGGACCACACCGAAAATTCAGGAGCCAACGCCTTCAACCGCGACGTTTTCACTTTAGACGAACGCAATCCCAGCAACTGGTTCAAACTCGTGCCCGGAAACGACTCGCCCGCTAATCGCGCCTTTATTCAGAGCGTCATCGACCGCTTTGCCAATGCGTTGCCGAACGATCCTGCTGCGGGCGCGCGCGTATTTCGCGGCCAACAGGGATTTGATTTTCCGGCGCGAGATTACTCGGGCCGTCTCGACTGGAACGCGCGCGAGAAAGACAACTTCACCGCCCGCTGGCAATACACGCGACAAAAGTTTTTGGCGGATGACATCATCATCGGCGAGCGCGCCGATCAGAATCACAAACAGCAGAACTTCGGAATGACGTGGACGCATATCTTCTCGGCAGCGTCCGTCGGTGAGTTTCGTTATGGACTCGGTTTGCGCACTACGCTCGTAAATATCACCGCCGGCAACGACACTCCGATCATTCGCCTCTTTAATCCAAATCCGATCACTAGCCAGTCGATCATCGGTAACGCCGGAAACTTCCCGATCCAGCGATATCAAACGGACAATCAGTTTGTTTACAACTTCACCACTGTTTTTCGCACGCACCAGGTGCGTACCGGCACAGATATCCGGCGCCAGCAACTTGACGATCTGGCGGACAACTTTTCACGCGGCTTTTACAGCAGCACCACGAACACCTGTAACGGATTTGTTTACCCCAACGGATTTCAGCAGCTTATCAACGGCTGCACTCCCAACTATCAAAAAGGATACGGACCCTTCTTTCTCGAGAACCGGATTAACGAAGCAAACTTCTACGGCGAAGACAATTGGCGAGTGCGTCCCAATCTCACGCTCAATCTCGGTTTGAGATACGAGTACGTGTCGGCGCCTAAGGAAGCCGCGGACCGCATCAGCTATGGTTTCGGCGACGATAAAGACAACGTGGAGCCGCGCTTTGGTTTTGCCTGGAGCCCGAATTTTGAATCGGGATTTCTGAGTCGCGTGTTTGGCAAAGTCGGCGATTCGTCGATACGCGGCGGCTACGGCATCTACCATGGACGCCTGTTCCAGTCGATCTTCTCGCAGGGCGGCGCCACGGTAAGATTCAATCCACCGAATGCTTTCTTCTACAACCAGTCGGGAGTGGGAACGTCGCTCTTCAATCCGGTGAACCTGGCCGATCCGACCAACGGTTTTGTATTCGTTCCTGGACCACAAACGGCACGTCACACGATCACAGAGATCGATCCGGGCCTCGAGATGCCTTACACGCAGCAGTGGAACTTAACGATCGAACGACAAATGCCGTTTGCCTCCGCGTTTCGCGTGAGCTACACGGGCAATCGCGGCATCGGTCTGCTGAAATACTCGCTCGACAACCTGCCATTGCACGATCCGATCAACGGCGTTCGCGTAGCAGATCATCCGAACAATCCCGCGAACCTGCGCGGTCAGATCATCAGGCCGGCAGCAGATATACATTGCGCCGGTACGACTGGAACCACGACGGCCCCGTTTACAGCCCTGTGTCCCGTGGTTGTTCCGATCGGCGCGTTTGAATACAGCTTCCGCGTGCCGCGCACAAACGAGCGCCGGCCCAACGGTCTCTACGGGACCAATCTCGCGGTCTCGAATGCGGCGTGGAGTTACTACCATGCGATGCAGCTCGAATGGACCAAGCGTCTCAGCAGTAATCTCAACTTCCAGGCTGCGTACACGTGGAGTAAAGCGATCGATACCACTTCGGAAGCGACGGCTGTCGGTGTCGGCGATAGTAATCAGAACGGAAACGATGCCCGGCTCAGTCGCGGTCTTTCGCGTTTCCACACGCCGCATCGATTCACGGTGTACGGCACTTATCGTTTGCCGTGGTTCAGTGGCGACAAGGGTGTGATGGGCCAGGCTTTTGGCGGTTGGCAGCTTTCAGCCGTGATGAAGTTGTCAAAAGGCAATCCATTTACGGTCACCACCACTGCGACGGATCTGAACTTCGACGCTTTCAGTGAAACCAGACCGGTGCTGCTCGATCCGTCAGTGCTCGGTAACAGCGTTAACCATCCGGCGACGTCGCGTGACGCGCTGCCGCGTGCTGCGTTCAAGACGCTGGTTTCGACAGATCTCAACGCGCAGCTTCTCGGCCGAAACACTTTCTTCCTCGACGGCGTAAAAACCGTTGACTTCGGTATCGCAAAGATCTTCGCGATGCCGTGGGAAGGGCACAAGTTAACGCTGCGTGCCGACCTGTTCAATGCTTTCAACCACGTGCAGTATGGTTTTCCGAGCTCTGTTGTAACGAATACAAACTTTGGAGCAATCACGAGCGTTGCGAACCTCTACGTCCCGCGTAACATTCAGGTGTCGCTGCGCTACCAGTACTGAGGCCACGGATGAACACGGATTTGAGACGGATCGCAAATCGCGTTTTGCAGTTCGTGATTTGTTTCGGGTTGTTGTGTCCGGCGCTGGCGGCGCAGGAGGTGCGAGCGTTGTGGGTGGTAAGGACAACGCTCACGTCGCCGGAAAGGATTCGGCAGCTGGTTCAATCCGCGGCGGACAACGGGTTCAATACGTTGATTGTTCAGATTCGCGGTCGCGGTGATGCGTATTACAAGTCGCGAGTTGAGCCGCGTGCGATTGAATTGAAAGATCAGCCGCCGTCATTCGATCCACTGGCGCTCACACTTGAAGAAGCGCACAAACGTGGCTTGAAAGTCCACGGCTGGTTGAATACCAGCCTGCTCGCAAATCTCGACGCCCTGCCAACAGATCCCGCGCACGTTTACCACAAGCATCCGGAGTGGCTGGCGGTTCCGAAGCCGGTCGCCGCGGAGCTCTACAACATGTCGCCCCGCGATCCGGCTTACCGGCAGAAGATCGTCGAGTGGTCGAAGGCGAATCGCGGTGAGTTGGAAGGTGTTTACACCGGGCCCGCCAATCCGAAGGTGCGCGACCATATTTACAACATCTGGATGGACGTGCTGAAGCATTATCCGGTAGATGGTTTGCACTTCGACTACGTGCGTTTCGCGAGTCCGGATTTTGATTACAGTCGCACGTCGCTGGAAAAATTTCGCAAATGGCTGGAGCCGCAGCTTACTCCCGACCAGCGTCGTGAGCTAAAGCAGTCATTGAAGACGAATCCACTCGCGGCGCCGGAAATGTTTTCTTCGCAGTTTGCGGATTTTCAACGCGCGCAAGTGACGGGGCTGGTTGAGCGCATCTATTACGCCGTCAAAAAGAGACGTCCGGAGGTGCTGGTTTCCGCGGCGGTGTTTGCAAACGACGAGAACGCGTACACCCGTCGCTTTCAGGACTGGCGTCGCTGGCTACAGATGGGAATTCTCGATGTCGCGTGTCCGATGGCTTACTCGACCGACACTTCCGTATTTCAAAAACAGATCGAGGTGGCAGTCACGACCGCTCACGCCGCGAAGCGCGACGTTTGGGCAGGCATTGGCGCGTATCGGATACCGTCGGAGTCAACAGTCGAGAAGATCAACGTCGCCCGCGGGCTCAACGCCGAAGGGTTCATTCTGTTTTCGTACGACTTTACAACTCGGCCCAGCGAGTTGAATCCGGACGGCGCCTACCTGGAACGCATCCGCCGCGCCGCGTTTTGATTTCTGTTTTAGCCGCAGATGAACGCCAATGAACACAGATCAGAATCCGCGTTCATTTGCGTTCATCCGCGGCTAAAAAATGGGTTGCTATTGCGCACGTATGAACTCGTATGTAAGAATGTCCAGACGCATTTACGAGCACGACGACCTTCCTTCCATTAAACCATT
>DATENQ010000045.1:0-6328 GCA_035275005.1 Pyrinomonadaceae bacterium
TGTTTAGGGAATTCAACAGCGGGGGCAAGCCCCTCTTACTGACTTGTTCTTTGCAACTTGCGTGAACTTATCTGAGAACCGGTGGATTGGCGCGTGAGTTGTCGACCATCGACGCCCCACCGGATGGATTGAAGATGTAACTATCGCGTGCGCGGACAGCAAGATTTGGCTGCCGCGCGCGCACTCTGATTTGGCGTCGCTGTCCTGCCTGAGGTGGACGCTTCGGATAGTAGCCGATGCTGTACTGTCGCCGCAGTTCTTCAGCGACGTTCGCAAACGCGTAAGACATGTTCTGGAGCGAGTCAGCCTGATATTCACGACCGCCGGTGCTGTTGGCCAGTTCCTGCAAATAATAATTCGCTAACTCGTAATCATCTCGCTGCGTGCCTCGCCCGCGCGGGTAGCCGCCACCGCCGCCTCCTCGACGACGTCCGCCGCCACCAAAGATACCGCCCAGTATTTGTCCAAAGATATCGATCGAACCCATCGGCGGATAGTTCGGCGGATAACTCTGTATGCTCATGTCGCGCGAGGTGTCGTACTGGACCGGATAGATCAGCGCATCGAGCTCCTGTGCGTCCATGACGTTGCTCTGGTAGTTTGCGTGGCGACTCGTCGTGTCGACACCGTCAGTGAAGAGCACGATCGCTTTTCTTCCCTGGATTCGACTCAACTGTTGATTGATCACCATGTCGACCGCGTCGTACAAACGTGTGCCGTCGTCAGTCCTGGAGCGTTCGATGGCGCGGCGCAGCTTTGATCGATCGGTAGTGAATTCGCTAAGGATCTTGATGTCGTCGTTGAACGAGACGACCATTACCTTGTCGTCCGGACGAAGTTGATTGACGAAGCTGATCGCGGCGTCCTGAATGTCTTCGAGTCGAAACTGGGTTGATGGACTCGTGTCGAGCATCAACACCACCGAGAACGGTTTGTCGACCGACTGAAAGAACGCGACTTCCTGTTCGACTCCATCCTCCCAAATGCGGAACTCTTCCTTTTGCAGGTTGGGTACGTACCTGCCGTCGCGATCCATAACGCTGACCGGAATCGTTACGAGCGTGGTGTCGACTTTAATGATGTCGCCCGCATCGACTTCTTCCGGGCCGGATGGTGTTTGGTCTTGTTGTTGTTCCGGTTTACGGTTGTTGGGGTAGTTAGCGCCGCCGAGCACGGGCGCCTTGCTCGGCGCTGGAGCGGGCGTAGTGATTTCAGGCGCGCTGGTTGATTGGCCACTAGATTGACTTCCACCTACACGTCGCGGCCGGCCTTGACCAAATCCGGTGCCGAGCGACGTCGCGAGCAGGGAGAGGAGCGATAGGAAAACAAATAACTTTTTCATAGTAAGCTCCAGGTAGTGCGATAGCGCACCAAACCCACTTTGATTGCGTGCTGAAGACAAATGGATGCTCGCGGTTTTGAGGGTCTCAAGGGAGAGAAAACCCGCTTTTCCAAAGGCAGAATACGCCCTCGGTGTCCGGCAGGCAAGGAGAATGGGTTCTATATGTCATATAGGAGCTATTCTTCCGTCGAGCTAATCGTGGCGCTTGAGAGGGCGTTCCAGATGAAGGGCAGGGTTGCCCAGCTTTGGCCGCGGTGCTGCGGGCGGAATCCGAAGAGCACGATGCGTCCCTTCCCCACGCCCACCTCCGCCAGCGCTATCTGCCCGCGCAGCTTGTCTTCACCCAGCAACCAGCCGCTCATCAGCACGTTCTCCTTCGCGTAACGTGCGATCACGCGCACATTCGCGTCCGTCCCCGCTGTGAATGCAGAGCTGTTGATGAAATACGCCGGAACAGTCGCGGGCAGCATCGCTGCGATCGGGTTCTTGTTATCGACATCGAGCGACACAATCGATCCCGGACAGTAAAACTCCGAAGACTTAACCCCTTCCAGCACGTTGCGAAGCGGCAAGCTGAACTCTTTAATCGCCAGATCGCACGAGTCGTCAAAACAGATCAGCATCCCGCCATTCGTCACAAACTCCTTCAGGTTTCTGACTCCGGCTTCCGTAATGCCTCCGGTGTACTCCGGCGGCAGCGTTCCCGCGACGTTGCCGTTGATGATCTGTGTGCTCGTCTGTGACGAAAGTATGACTGCATCAAACTTCGAGTTGAGCCCGCCACGCCTGATATCCGCGTCGCGCACTGACGAGTAAGGAACGTTGAACGTGTCGAAGATATAACGCGTCCAGCCTTCGTCCATATTGCTCAACGACGGTTTGTAAATCCCGATCCGGACCGGCTGCTTCAACGGGTTTTTGATTTTTGAGGCGAGCGAAAGATCGGCCCTGACCTGATTTGCGTCTTTGAGCTGAGTTAGCTTGCGTTCACTAGCCGCTTCCCTGATCGCAACGACGGCCGGCGCCTCGATGCCCATTTGCAGTGGCAGCGTCCAGCCGGCCACGTCGTAAGGACGCTCAGCCTCGCCCTGACCCGTCAACCGGTTCGGATAGATTTGCGGCTCAAACAGGGCCAGCACATTCTTACGCTGCGGCTGGTTGAGAAACACGATGTAACTGCCCAGCGGTACCTCTTGCATCGCCAACAACGGGCCGGCGACCTTGTACGTGCCAAGCTTCTCTGTAACGGGGTTAGTGCGCTGCAAGACCTGATGGCTCAGAACGACGTGCAGCTCCTGATCGAGACGGAAAACTTCAACGCCCTGATCGACCAAACTGCCGACGAGCTTCGCCACTGCTTCATCACGCGCCTGCCCGGCCGGAATCAGGTACGCGATGGTGTCGCCCTTGTTGGCGGGTAGCTCGATGTTCTTGCGGCCAAGCTCGTAAAAGTTGTGCAAGTACTCGGCGCGAAACTTCGAAGCCATTGAGAGAATCGATCGCGCTGCGATCATCTCCATCGCCATGATGTCGCGCGGGCGCCACACCCCTGCGGGCCAGGGATCGGGAAAGTTGGTGCTCACTTCCGTTGCGTTGCGCATACCACGCGTGCTCGAGCGCGTGAGTTGTTCGGTTGTGACCGTGCTCGGCGACATGAGTCGCGCGCTGGCCGCCTCGGAAAGGATGCCGATCGAGTTGTGAAAGTAAGGCGCGGTGCGGAAGCCGCCGTGCCACCACGTGTCGTAGAGAGCGTTGGTCAACACGCCCTTGAAACCCGCTGCCTGAAGATCCGCGGCCACTTTGTGACCGATTAGTCCCACCTGTCGCAGCAGCAACGGAGAGATGTTTGGATTCGGTGGATCGTAAAAAGGCGGAATGAAGAATCTCGATCCGTTTGAGCCTTGCTGGTGGACGTCGTAAACGATCTGCGGAAACCACTCGTGCCACAGTAGGCGAGTGACTAGCTGAGTCTCTTTGAGATTGAGCATGAACCAGTCGCGATTGTCGTCGTGACCGGCGTAGTGATGATAAAGCTCGGGCGGTTCCTTTCCTTCGAATGTAGTGCCGAGTGTTTTGCGATACCAGTTGGCGACGATGTCGATACCGTCAGGATTAGGGGACGGAATCAGAAGCAGAATCGTGTCTTGAAGGATCGCACGCGTTTCCGGGTCTTGCGCTGTCGCCAGCTCATAAGCGAGCTGCATCGACATCTGCGAAGCGACGATCTCGGTTGAGTGAATCGAGCACGAGATTGTTATGACGACTTTGCCGTTCGCGAGCAGCCGTTCGCGCTGGAGTTCGCTGGTCACCTTGCGCGGATCGGCAAGTTGTTGCTGGATCTCTTTGTATTTTGGCAGAGCCAGTATATTCTCACGCGCGCTAATGAAAGCTACGATCAGAGGGCGCTTCAACGTCGATTGGCCCAGGGTCTGGACCAAAACGCGATCCGATGCACGGTCCAGGCGCTCGAAGTAATCTGTTATTTGAGACCAGCCGGCGACGGTGCGATCGTCGCCAGGGGTGAAGCCGAGAACAGATTTTGGAGACGGGATGGCAGCCGATTGAGGTCTTTGGGCAAGCGAAATCGTGGCAGTAAACAGGACCAGTGCCACGCAGGTAATTACTGATCGATGGCTAATCATATGGCGCAGGAGTCTAGCACAACCGGGCATCGCAGCCTCACGCGACGTTTGCATTACTGGTGGTCGTTGTTTGTAGCCGGTGCGCTGCTCGGGCTACTCGGGCCGCCGATCCTCTTGTTTTCCTGGCTGGTCAATAAGCACGAGCTTGTATATCCGTGGGCGCTGTTTGGCGCGCGCAATTGGCTGCGACTGAGTGGAGTTCGTGTCGAGGTAAGAGGTCTGGAGTTACTCGATCCGAAACAGACTTATGTCTTTGTTTCAAATCATCGCTCGTATTTGGACACTGCCGCGATGTTCGTTTTCACAGGCCGGCGAATCGGGTTGCTGGCGAAGAAAGAGCTTTTGAAGGTGCCGGTGCTGGGTGTCGGAATGGGGTTTGTGAATGTGATGGCAATCGATCGCACTAACCGCGAGAGTGCGATTCGTACTACGGAAGCGGCGGCCAGGCGCATTCAGTCGGGAGTGTCGTTTGCGGTGTTTGTGGAGGGGACGCGCGCGAAGCCGGGCGAGCTCTTGCCGTTCAAGAAAGGTGCGTTCTACATGGCGAGGCAGGCGGGAGTGCCTGTTGTTCCGGTTGCGATCAGGAACTCGGATGTATTGATGGGCAAGGGAACCGGCGAAGCGCGATCGGGAACGATCGTGATGGTCTTCTTACCCCCGGTCGAGATGGTGGGAATAAAAACCGATGAAGATATGAATCAGTTGATCGCTTCGGTTCGAGACTCGATTGCGCGAGAGCTGTCTAAGTAAGAATTTTAGCCACAGATGAACACGGATTTCATACACGGATTCTATTCTAATCCGTGTATGAAATCCGTGTTCATCTGTGGCTTAATCTTCTTAACTCTTTACGGCGCGAAGTCGTAGGTCAGAGTTCCCGCTAACTTGACCGTGATTCCATCCTTTGTAGTTGGCGCGAACGTCGCTTCGCGAGCGGCGGCTTCCGCGGCTTCACGCAGTGGCAGTGGCCCATCAGTGGCTTTAGCGGATATCACCTTGCCATTCTCATCCACCACCACGCGCACCGTTACTCGACCACTAACCTTGAGTCTCCTCGCTTCCTGTGGGTAGACCGGTTTCGGCAGCGACGTAGCTTTCGAATTCAGCACCCCACCTTCGATCGGCTTCGCAACGCCACCTGACGCGGTTGAATTCTCATCCTCACCAACCTCCGTGACCTTGAGCGTGGCGCGTGCCGGCGTGAAGTCCATGTAACGAACTTTCATGCGAATGTGCAGTGCATTGCCGTTATCAAAGATCAATTCCTCGTCAGCATAAGAATAGGCCGGAAACCAGTAACGCCCGTCGATGTTTTCGCGATAAGTTTCAACTACCGGATACTTGTTGTTCTTGTCTTCCGGAACTCCCTTGCCCTTGGTTTTCACGATTAGCAGGTCCTGATCGTCAACCCAGACCCGGCCAGTAAACAGTCGCTCCTTGATATTCTTGGGAATGACCTTGGGAGTCACATCAAAGATGTAGAGGTTGAGCTCGTCAATCTTTTCTTTACCTACATACCTGAAATCGTATTGGGAAATCTTTGATGGCTCGAGAGCAAACGGATTGACACCACCCAGGTCGTCAATGTCTTCAGAGGTGACCTCGGGCATAGTGGCCATCGGGAAAAAACTGATCTTCTCGTAGCGATTGCCCTGATCGTCAAAAGTGAAGGTCGACACGCGATGGTACTCGCCAGTGACTTGTCCTCCCATGCCGAGTTTTTGAATCAGTGCGTCGCGTTTGAATGAGTAACTATTCAGAGCGCGGCGAAACTCCACTTCCTTGGCGGTGAAGGCACGAATGATCCGGTCCGTATCGACTGAGTTCGCTGGTCCATTGGTCCCAGGTTGGGCTGGGGTCTGGGCCGAAGCGTTGAAAGCAGTAAGGGCCACGAGAGCCAGTGCAGCAAAGATAGCAGGAATCCTCATAAGTTCTGTCTTCATTTCTATCTTAAATGGGGTTAATTGTCCCAGGGTGCCAGTTGATAACTGACTGTCTTCAGATGCCTTGACGGAAGAATCCTGTTGCCAGCCGGGCAGGCGCCGGAGGCCCGCTGGGCGAGACCGCCATTTTCCTGTTGCAAAATATCTTGCATCTAGTGTAAGGTGCCTTTACTAGAATAAGTTATAACGTGCTAACGGCACGTGAGACGATTGACAAAGAGCCCGATTGACCTCGATAATTCGCGGCTCAGCTTATTTGAAAAGTAAGATTTCTCAAGGTCCTCATGTCGGCAACAGGCACTCGTCCAACATCCGTGGAGCTTTACGGCGCGGGAGCGCAGACGTGACGCCGAGCGGCGGCGTTGCTTACACGGCGCGGACGATAAACCAGGCTTTGGGAG
>DATENQ010000046.1:0-16935 GCA_035275005.1 Pyrinomonadaceae bacterium
AGTGGTCCAGGCATCCTGCGCGAGGCTGCGGTGCAAGCGGCGCTGAAAGCGAAGTTTTCTCCCACTAAGCTTTCCGGACAACCGGTAAAGGTCTCCGGCGTGATCAACTACAAGTTTGCGCTGGTTACTCCCTAAACCTACCTCGTGGCGCGCCGGACGCTTACGGCGCGCCATTCTCCCCCTCGTTAAAACAAGCAAGCTCTTTTAGAAGGGACTAGTTCTCATGGCATTGACCGGACACCTCAGCGACCTTTCACTTTCCGAGCTGATCGAGTTTTTCTGTAATCAACGAAAGAGCGGACGTCTCAAAGTCCTGTACCCGCAAGGCGCGGGATATTTTTACTTGCAGGCGGGCTCCGTTGTTGACGCGCGCATCGGCGTGCTGCATGGCATCGACGCGGTTTACTACGCATTGACGCTTCCCAATGCGCAGTTTGAGTTCAGCGTGGACGTAGAAGCGAAGAGTCGAACTATCAATCAACCGTGGACGCAGGTAGTGCTTGAAGGATTGCGACGATTAGACGAGAACATTGCTCCGAGTGTCGCGTTTCCTCCGGGGTTCGAGTCGGAGCCGGATGAACTGGCGGGCGCGCCGGTTGATGAGGAAGTGCAAGCTGAGGTTGAGCGATCGTTTGCTCCTGCGTTTCTTTCTTTTGGAAAAGAGACGGTGAGCCGTCGTAAACCGGTTTTCATTGGCGCGATAGCGGTGGCGGTTCTGGGTAGCGTGGCAGTAATCGGAGTGCCCGCGGGTTGGTACAGCAGCAAGAAGGCGCAGGCTGCTCCCGAAACAGTGAGTGCAGCGCCGGCGCCGCAAAGCACACAGGTCGAGACTCCGGCACAGCCGCAGCCGTCCGCAGAGCCTGAGCCGAGCAGTGAAGACGCTGCTGCGCTGGCTGCGAAGCGTCAACGTGAAAAGGAACGAAAAGCTCGAGAAGCGAAGAACGCTGAGACCCCGACGGCGGTTGTGCCAACTGAAACTGTCAAACCTGGTGCGAAGCGAGTTGTGGTGACGGTGACTTATGATGAGTCGGGGCGTGTGACGCAAGCCTCCGGTGGCGATGCAAACGCTTTGCGAATCGCGAGACAGAAGCGCTTCCCTCCCGGAAAAGCCGGTTCAGCGACGGTTTCGATTCCGATCAATTAAAAAATTAGCCGCAGATGAACGCGGATAGACGCGGATCTGAATTCAGATCTGCGTCTATCCGCGTTCATCTGTGGCTGATCATTCCGAGGATTACGAGCAGGGCGCGCTTGAGTCCTTTGTCGCGGTCGCGGGGGTCGTACCATTCGTCGAGGGTGTGGGAGAAGCCGGAGGTGCCGCCCGCGCCCAGTGTGATGGCGGGGATTCCCATTGAGATGGGTAGATTTGAATCCGTTGAGGATTGATCCAGACGCGGCTCAAAGCCAAGCATCCGCGTCGCTTCCAGAGCGATCTCCACGAGTGGTGAATCGGCAGGAGTTTCACCCATCGGTCTTTCCCCGATCAGATTAAGTTTCAATTTCAACAACGGTTCACCTGCACGCCGCTGCGCGTTCTCTTCATCTGCCGCGTCTCTCATTGCCCGCCTGAAGAACGCATCCAGCCGCTGCAACTCTGACTGCGCAACCGAGCGAAGATCCACTTCCATCATCGCGCTGCCGGGAATAGCGTTGACACTCGTGCCGCCTTCAACGCGACCAACGTTAAAAGTCGTGCGTGGATCTTTCGGAACAGGATAACCAGCCAGACGCGAGATAGCCCGACCCATCGCATGAACCGGATTGGGCACGCCGAAGTCTCCCCAGGAATGACCACCCGGCCCGTTAAACTCAACGCGGTAACGCCGAGATCCGAGCGCGCGATTCGTAATTCGATCCACGCCTGGCCCATCAAAACTCACAAACGCATCGATATGCGAAGCCCATCGTCCGTTTGTGAAAAGATGACGCACACCACGCAAGTTTCCCTCGCCCTCTTCGCCAACCGTGCCGACGAACAGCAACGAACCTTCGAACTCAATCTGTTCCTTTTGAATTACGTGAGCGAGGGCGAGTAGCGCCGCCAGTCCACAGCCGTCGTCCGCGATTCCCGGCGCGAACAATCTGCCGTCGCGCCTGACGACAGTGAAGTCAGCGTCTTTAGAAAAGACAGTGTCGAGGTGTGCGCTTACGACGAGGAGCGGCGCGCGTGAAGCCCCTCCGATCAGTCCGAGACAGTTGCCCTCTTCATCGATCTCGACGTCAGTCAGTCCGAGCTCTCGAAATTTCTGACTGAGATACTCAGCGCGTTCCTGTTCGCCGAAAGGACTCGCCGGGATCTCACAGATACGAATCTGCTCCTCGGTAATTGCGTCAGCGTTTGTTTCGAAAAAACGGAGTGCGCGCCCAACCGCGGGAGAGGACACTAATTGAGCCACAGATGAACGCAGGTCGACCCGGCTCACAACAACCCCATAATCTCGCTCTCTTCGAGCACTCCACTAGCCGCTTTCCCACGCTCGTAAATACGATTGACACGACTCTCGTTCGCCTCGAGGCCGCGCTTCTCGAGCCAATAGATGACGTTTGACTTGCCGCTCATCGGGCCAATCTCGATCACCTGTTCGAGGCCAAACTCGGCGGCCGGTACGCCGGAGTAAACGATATCCGCCAAATGCGGATCGCCTTTCTTGTAACTCTTGATCACCGCCGCTGCATGAACACCAGTTGCCGTGCGAAACGCATCTCGCCCAAAAACCGGATAATTCGCCGGCACGTTCCAACCACAAATACGCGCGGCTGTCTGGCAATACTCCCCCAAACGCGACAGATCGTTATCGATCCAGCCCAGCAGTTTCAGATTCACGAGCAACTGATCGAGCGGTGTGTTGCCGACGCGTTCGCCGATTCCCAGCGCGCAGGCATGCACCTGATCCGCGCCAGCCTGAATCGCGGCGATGGAATTGATCACGCCCAGACCGCGGTCCTGATGACCGTGCCAGTCGAGCCGGATACCGCCGCCCTGTTCTTCAATAATGGTTTTGAGAAACTTCACCAGCGCACGCGCGCCGTCGGGCGTTGAATGTCCAACCGTATCGCAGACGGTAACTGCTTTCGCGCCGCAGCGAATTGCAGCCGTGTAAAGTGCACGAATCGTTTCGGGGTTGGCGCGAGTAGTGTCTTCAGTGACGTACATCACCGGAAGTCCATGGCTCGCTGCAAAAGAAACAGATTCCTCTGTCATTTGCAGGAGTTTCTCCAGGGTCCAGTCTTCCGCAAAGGAGCGCACTGCAGAAGAACCGATAAAGATAGTCGCCTCAATGGGAATGCCGGCGCGCTGTGAGATTTCAACAATCGGGATGATGTCGCTTTGAAGTGTGCGCGCGCAGCAGTTTGGTCTGATCTTCATTCTCTTATCAGCGACTTCGCGCGCCAGACGTTCGACTCCGGAGGCGTGTGTGCCACCGGCGCCGGGCAATCCGATGTCTGCCGTGTCGATGCTCAGCGCTTCCATCAAGTGAAGCAGCTCGAGTTTCTGTTCGACAGGAGGCTCTTTGACGGAAGGCGACTGCAAGCCATCGCGCAGAGTTTCGTCATCGATGCCGATGTGACGTTTCGGCGCGACGAGCGATGGTTCGATCAAATTCCAATCGTAAACTAATTCGTCGACTGTCATGCGAGTACCTCCAAAATTCCATTGCTCACGATGTAGTGTGAAGCTGGATTACAGCAACCGCAGAATTGAATGTCAAGATGAGGATTCTCGCGCAAAGGCGCAAAGGCGCTAAGCGCTATCGCGTTTCTAAATGCCTTTCTTTGCGCCTTTGCGCGAGAAATATTTCGTCCAACAGAGGCGTCTTGCTATTGCGATGAAGTCTGAGCTAGTTTAAGTGGGCTCAAACAGAGCCCCCGCTCGCGGCGCACGTCTTATCGAACCCCAAGTTCTAAGGATTAGTTGATAGGTGACCGTCACCAACGAACCATTTGATGCTTTGCTTGAGTGGCTCGATCCGGATCGCGAAAAGGCAGGTCAACGCTACGAGGTAATTCGCGCCGGTTTGATCCGCATATTCGTCTCCAAAGGTTTAAGTGACGCGGAGCACTATACCGACGAAGCAATCGATCGAGTGGTGAAGCGACTGCCTGAGATCCAGGCGAAGTACGTCGGCGATCCGGCGCGTTACTTTCACGGCGTCGCGCGGAATCTCATACTCGAAGCCGGGCGGCGAAGAGAAGTCGCCACCGATGTGCTACCGCTGCGCATCACGCAGGAAGACGTCCGAAGCGACACTTCCGAATGTTTGTCAAAGTGTTTGAAACTGTTGCCCGCTGACAAACAGGAGTTCATTCTAGACTATCACCTTTACCAGGGACACGCGAAGGTCGAGCATCACCGGGAAATGGCTGTCGAGCTGTCGATTAGCGAGGGCGCGCTGCGAACGCGGGCCCATCACCTGCGCGTAAACCTCGAAAAATGCGTGCTTGAATGTATTGCGCAATCGAGACAAAACAAAACGGGCGTCGAAAGACATATAAGGTAGCGGCAGTATTCTAGCGGGTTCTTAGGAGCATCATCATAATTAAAGAAGTGCAAAACGAGGTTAGGAGATATCTGCTCGGTCAACTGGAGGAGGCCGAGCAGGAGAGAATTGAGCTCCGTTTGCTGACGGATCCCTCATTTGGCGAGGAGTTTGACACGGTTGTCGACGAGCTCACGGATCAGTACGTCAAGGATGAATTGACGAACGATGAACGCAAGCGTGCTGAAAAACATTTTTTGACCACGCCGGAACGACGACGGAAGTTGGAGTTTGCAACTGAGTTGCTGAATCACGCCGAGGCTGAACGTGGTCAAAGCTCGCAACTTGCAGCCGCTCGACCAATCGTGCAGCCGGCAACGCCGAGCTTTCTCGACCAGGTCCGCGCGTTCTGGAAACGACCTACTTTTGCACAAGGAACTTTGGCGGCGGCGGTACTGCTTGTTGTTGCTGGTCTCATTTTCTTTTTCCTCTCGTTCGGTGGCTCGGCAGAATATACGGCCCTCAACGTCCCGCTCAGTAGCTCTGATCGGGCGGAGAGCGCAGCGCCGGTTTCGGCGCAGTTGGCAGGCGCTGGTCTTGAACTAAACCTGCCAATCCCGGAGCTGGCGAAGGAAGCCAAAGACTTTCGCCTCAAGCTTGTCGATGAGAACGGAGTTGAACGTGATTTGACGATAGCCGAACGTACGGACCAGACGATCAAAGTGAGGATTCCGGCGGATTGGCTAAGCCGCGGCAGCTACGTGATCCAACTCTCAATGGTGAAATCTGATGGTAGTGCGGTACGAGTGCGCGGCAGTTATAACTTCGTCGTTGAGTGATTATTTAGCCGCAGATTTTCGCAAATGAACGCTGATCAGCGTTAATCCGCGTTCATCTGCGGCTAAAACTAACCGGACCCGATGTCCGTCGTCGCCGGAATCCCCAGGCAATCCCACCCAACAAAGCTAACAGCAATCCGCCACCAACCGCGTTTTGAACACTTGCCGGGGAGACTGACGGCGCGGGCAATTTGATCGACTCTTTAAATTCCCCCTGCAACGTGAAGCCGGCCCAGAAGTGTGGCGACTGCCACATCGGATTTTGCCGGACCGTATTCTGAGCTGCACGTAAAGCCTCTGCCGGGGCCATGCCTTTTTGCAGCATGTTTGCGTAGAAGTCTTTCATCAACTCCGCCGTCGCTTCATCGTCGACTTTCCACAAACTCGCCACCACGCTCGAAGCGCCGGCGTGCATGAAGCCACGCGTCAAACCGATCAAGCCTTCGCCACGAACGTCTTTGCCGAGGCCCGTGCGGCAGGCACTCAGCACGACGAGATCCACCGGGACGTGAAGACTGTAAACATCGCGCATCGTGATGAAGCCGTCTTGTGGTTTTCCGTCAAAGTCGAGCATCGAAAGCAGGAACCCTGAATTCTCAGGATTCTTCGGATTGAGCAAACCGTGTGTGGCGAAGTGCAGAATCGCATATTGTGAAAAGTCGGTTGTCTCCAACACGCCACGCGAGGCGTCAAATCCTTTGGCGATGAGCGCCTGTGAGCCCGCGAGATCACTCAGCTTCTTCAATTCGGATTTACTGTAATGGAGTGGTTGGATGGTAGCGGGATCGATCTCGTCGCCTTTGACTTCGATATCGCGGTCTGTTTTTGCCAGCAGTTCACTGGAGCCGCCCGAGTTTTTGTATTGCTGGTAGTTAGACGCGAACACCGGATCGCCAAACGCCGCGAGAATTTTGGTCCTTCGTGGGCGCTGTTGTCTCTCCTGGCGCAGTTGGCCCAGGACCGATGCCGACGGTGCATTCACAACTTCGTAGTTAGCTACGAGCGGCGTTTGATCCCGCGAAGATAGCGGCAGCAATTGAAACGGGATGTAATTCAGTGCGCCGTCAGCCACGACGATTATTCTGCGAGCGTTCAGTTGATTCGCGACTGGACCAAGAACCATTTGTGATAACTCAGCAGTGGCTTTGTTAAGACGTTTATCGATGTCGTCATTTGGCACGACCGATAGCAATTCATAAACGTCCTTCACCGCCCGGGTAATTTCGTCAGCACTTTTCAGCTCAAAAACTTTTGCGTCGTTACGAGTAATGGCCCAAAGATAACTGCCGTTCCGTCCCAGAAAATACTCGAGCAGCATCGTCTGATCGTCTTCGATGATGAGATCCTGGATCTGCTTTACGGAGTAGTTCGTCGTTTCTTTGAACTGGTTGTAATGCGGGTTCTGTCTTTGCAGGTTTTGAACGACCTGTTTGTGTTGCTCTCGCAAACGGGTCAACGCCGTCTCCAATTCATGTAGCTGATCCTTATTGTAGTCGGCGGCAAGGAGAGTAATTGTCTGTTCTGCTTTGGTGAGGATCGCCTGGCGCAGTGTTCTCTCCTGTTCCGCAAGTTGCGGATCGACGCCGGTGACGATTTGGGTTTGAGTGTCACGCAACAGCGCGGCAAGTGAGCGAGCGCGGGCCAGTTCGCTGGCCTGGAAAGCACGCAGCTCCAGACCCTGTGAAGGCTGCTGCTTGTGCTTTCGTATCAGGCAATCGATATAAGTCTCATAACGCTCGTGAACGCTGGCCGAGAATGCAGTCGCTAGCATACGACTGTTCAAATCGCTTCGTATGTTTTCAGTAGTCTCGATCGACTCCTTGAGATCATTCTCCGCTGCATCGTAATTACGCTCGTTCAACTCCAGGCGTCCGAGCGCGAAGGCAACGGCAGCTTTTTCAACCGGAGCATCCCCGTCGCGAAAATATTTTAAGGCTGCCTGATAATTGGCGCGGGCGAGCTCCTGTTTTCCCTGCCGTTGATAGACCTGGCCCATCAATGCTCGCATCTCTGCCGCGTCGCCCTGTTTGTTCTTAGCCTCATAGAACGCAAGCGGAGGTAATAAATGTTTGAGCGCCAGGTCATACTTGCCGGTAGCCATATAAACCTGCGCGATGTACCCGTGGCATTGGGAGGCATCAAGCTCACGTCTCAAATCATTTGTCGAATCGAAGCGCCGGAGTGCGTCTTCAAGTTCGGTGAGGGCAGTCTGATAGTTGTTAAGTAGAAACTGCGTATAACCAATGAGCATGATTTGCCGGTTGTACTGGCGTTCGTCCTTAGCCTGGCGGTAATACTCCTTCGCTCGTTGATGCTGGGACAAGCCATACTCAGGTAAGCCGCTTACATCAAAAACGTAAGCCATACCCGCGGCGATGCGAGCCATGGTGGCCGCGTCTGGTTGATTGTCGGTCAGGTTTTGAGCCTGAGTCAGATAAGAGAACGCATTAATCCACTCACCTTGTCGACTTTCAACGAAGCCCAAATGAATCAGCATCTCGGCTTCATTCAGCACGTTATTTCGCTGACGCCAGATCTGAAGAGCCGACTCATAGTAATGAGTCGCCTCGCTCCACCTGTTTAGAGCGAAGTAGTAGCCACCGAGGTGCATGCACGTATTTCCAATGCCCTCCTGATCGCCGATCGATTGATAGAGCGCCAGTGCATCCTTCGCTGTTTTTATGGCGAGCTCGTGGTTTTCAGGATTTTGTTGATCGCTGAGGTCGAGCAGTGCCTGGGCTCTCTTTTGGGAATCTTCACTTACGGCAGGGAACGACACTCCTCCGGGCAAATGCCAACTGAGGATTAGGCAAAAGAAAAAGGTGAGTATCGCTTTCATCAAACACGAACAAAAACGTTGAAGGCGTTGGCAAAGATCGTGGGCCAACGCCTTCAGTTAACGCTAACTAGCCTGGGCCTTACTATTGCCGTTGCCGTTGTTGCCGTTTTTGTTGATCGGACTGAAGTTTCGGTTTATCGGAAACTTCGGAGCCGCTTGTTTCATCCGTGCTCTGCGAGTACGGATATCACGGGGGAAGTTTTTAATTGAGACCGGTTCGTAGTCGCCGCCTGCCTTGTCAGTTGGATCACCCTTGAGGCCACCGGCCAGGGCGCCGCTCAGGTCCGGCGTTCCCTCGCCATTGTAGACAAGGCTGGCGATATCCTCATCCAACGCCCTGTCGATAATCATCGATCCATTAACAGGCAACGGCGCCGCAAGGGTACGTCTCCGATCCTGTTCGTCATTGCTCGCAATACGTTTGGTCATCTCGAAGTACGCGCGAAGGAAACCGACCCAGTTATTTTTGATTTCGGTGCTGAAGCGGTATTTCTCATATTGCGACATGATGTGACTATCTTTTGAAGGCTCCGACCATGGGAAATAGACTGACAGCCCACGCGAATACTGAAATGCCGGTCCCAACGAATCGGAGGCAATAATAATTTGCTGCGCGTTTGATTGATCGTCCTGCTTCGGATACTCCTTCATAAGCAAGTCCATCACTCTGCCACAGGCCTTTTGAATGGCGGTGAGTTCGGTGCTGGTTTTGCCTCCAGCCTCAAATTCCTGGATCTTGTTGCTTAAGCAGAAGCAGAAGTCGTAGAGATCGGTGTACATCTCATTAAAAAAACTTTGCGACTTCCAGTGCGACAACAAAATGCTGTCGATGGAAAGCTCATTGGCCGGCTCAGTTTTCAACCCAGCCGTCAACGTTCTCGCCAGCTCGTCGATCTCTTCCTTAATCTCTTTGGTTTTCTCGAGGTCGCAAAGAGTCAGTTGGAAGGAGTAACCGGCCAACAGGTAGTCAGCACTATTAAGCATGCAGGAGCGATGGATCTGGTACATCAGATCCCGCATGTCTATCGCTGTTTTGCCGGCCAGGGCATTAAATATGCGAACGAGAATCTGCCGGTAGGGCCAACTGCCGACAAACGCCGGGCCTTGCGATGCCAACATGTATTTGGCCGTGCCTTGTAATTCGTAAGCGACTTCAAGTGAGCTGACAGAGCAACTGTGAAAACTAACGAGCTCAAAAGCCGAGTCCTCGAGTTCGATGGAGTGCTTGAACTCAGCCAGAATCTGCCCGAGCTCGATTAGTGTCAGCGAATTCCTGCTCGCATGTTCGTCGAGCATGAAGATATCGTTACCGACCACAACACCGTGGCCCAGCATAAACAACATGTAATGGCGGGCGGGGTATTTGTCAGCACAGAACCGCAAAAACCCTCGCAACGAAGCCGCAGGGCTTGGTTCTTCCGACGGATCACTGTCGCCTCGCATATCTGGAGCGACTGGCGGCTTGTAGTTGACGTTATAAGACTGCTGCAACACCCGATTAAGCGCGTTTCTTATCAGTTCTGGATTTGCTGCAACTGGTTCCGGCGGCAGACTGGTTTGTTCATCTCTCCAGAGCTTGTCTTCGATCAGGGTGCGCACTGTCGGGTCATTGCCGGAGAAACCAATGTTGGCCCGATCAGGTGTTTTTAGCTTGTTGACGACATTCACGTCGAAGACGTGAGTGGGAGTTCCTTCGGTGTAAGGATCAAACTGGGCCACGACGTTGGCAGCATGATGAAATCCGGCATCTTTGATGGCTTTCAACTGCGACACTGCGCTGACCGCCAGCGGATTGTCGGTGGCAAAGTAAAACATTATTGTCCATTCTTTGGGTTCGCACATCTCTCAAATCTCCTCCTTCGGAGTCACGTGGATACGTGAGACACTAGTCGGGCAGCTTCAAAGATTGGTGCTGGGCGTGTAGAAACAACCAGGGGTGCCGACAAGGCTATTCCCAGGTCTGTTTTCTGTCAACCAAACTCTTTACTTGCTGCTTCAATGATCAATGCGAAACTTTCTAAAAATGTGTCTGGTGGTTCGGCAAGCGGGGGCAAGCCCCTCTTCCGGACTTGTTCTTACTCGGGACGACCGAAACCCGAAACAAGAACAAGTCCGGAAGAGGGGCTTACCCCCGCTCGCAGGGTCCATTTTGACGAACTGCGTTCCTGTGATATAGCCTCTTGCGCAATTCAGCATGAAGACAATCGCCCTGGGGTCTGATCGGGCCGCAAAAATCATGGCTGTGCGCGCTACGGTCGCCCGCATCGCAACTATCGACCCCGCCTGGGCGAACGCCAACGTGGTCGCGCGACGGGTCGAGACCAGCGCCCCCGCCATGCCGCTTACAGACTGGCAACTAATGCAGGGCGCACGTGAACGCGCCCTTGCGGCACACGAATCACTGCGAAGCCGGCGACTCGAAGCCGACATCTACGTCGGACTCGAAGGCGGATTTCATTCAGTTTCCATTGACGGCGAGTGGCACACGTTCCTGCGTGGTTGGGCCTACGCTACCAACGGCGAACAGAGCGGCTTCGGCTCGGCGCCGTCGATCTCCGTTCCGCCGCATATCGTCAAAGCCGTAGTGGAAGGCCGGCGGGAACTGGGCATCGTGATTGACGAAGTTACCGGCGGCTTCGACATCAGGAGCAAGCAGGGCGCGTGGGGAGTTTTGTCACGTGACCTGGTTACGCGTTCGATGAGTTTTGAGCTGGCTTTAATCGCTGCCTTTGCGCCTTTTTACAATCCCAAACTTTACACATAAACCAGAATGGATGAACTAGTAGGCCAAGTGAATCATGAGGAACCCCCGCCACACTCGCGCGCGAACGCGGGTTGGGTGGAAGTGATTGCCGGATCGATGTTCTCGGGAAAATCAGAGGAACTGATCCGTCGCCTGCGCCGCGCGAAGATCGCGCGTCAGAAGGTGCAGGTCTTTAAGCCCGAGCTCGACTCGCGCTTTTCAGAAAACCAGATCGTCTCTCACTCAGAGATGCGTCACGAATCGGCTAACAGCCGTTCGGCCGCCGAGATACTTGCCAAGATCGATCCGGACACGGAAGTCGTCGGCATCGATGAGGGACAGTTCTTCGATAACGAACTGGTCAACGTCGCCAACAGTCTCGCTCATCGAGGCGTGCGCGTGATCATAGCCGGTCTCGATCAGGACTACACCGGCAAGCCGTGGGAACCGATGCCACAGTTATTGGCCATCGCCGAATACATCACCAAGACCCACGCCATCTGCATGAAATGTGGCCAGCCCGCAAACTACTCTCAGCGTACTTTTCAATCCGAAGAGCGTGTCGCAGTCGGCGCCTCTGACAAGTATGAGGCACGTTGCCGCATGTGCTTTGTCCCACACGCCGACGCCCCGACGGTCCATGAGGATTAGTCAGCTCGGGTAGACAACGAAAAACTGGATCACACCGTCTCAGTCCGCAAGAAGGCTTCATATTTAACGTTCCTTACCGCAAGGTAAATCCCGGTCTCCCCGCGGCCAACGGTCTCCCCGTAGTCCCATTTCGCTGTTCCAGGAGTATGACCATGAAGCCAAAGTACCTAATCCCAATTGCGTTTCTGTCTCTGCTAATCGCTCTCCCGGTAGGACTCGCGAAGCAGGATGATCCAGTAACCTCGTCAAATTACCGACTCTCCGGTCCTTACACACATAAGAATCTGACAGTCTTCCTTATCCACGGAAAAGATCAGAGCAACAAGACCTTCCTAACCCTTCAGGAAGCACTCGCGCAAAAGAAGGTAAGAGTCTATGAAACCAAGGATGTAAACGAGCTCGCGATCAGGAACCTTTCAAACCAGGACATTTACGTTCAGGCCGGCGACATCGTGCGCGGTGGAGATCAGGACCGCATGATCTCAGTCGACTTCATCGTGCCGCCGAAATCCGGTCGCATGCCGATTGCGGCGTTCTGTGTCGAATCCGGGCGTTGGAGCAAACGCGGAAACGAAGCGAACGCGTCGTTCGCCAGTTCGGAGAATTCAGCTACGAATGGACTGAGACTGGCGGCAGTGAAAAACGAGGCGCCGCAACAAGCAGTCTGGGACAATGTGAAGACGGTTCAAGCGAACCTCGCAGTCAATGTTGGTGGCAGCGTTAATTCAAGCGTCTCGGCTTCGAGCATGGAGCTGTCCATGGAAGACTCGAAGGTGAAGGAAACCAGCGCCGCCTACATCAGCACGCTCGGTGGACTACTGCGAAACCGGTCCGACGTCATCGGCTACGTTCTCGCTATCAACGGCAAGGTGACGAGTGCCGACGTCTACGCTTCGCACGCGCTCTTCGCAAAACTCTGGCCCAAGCTTCTCAAGTCAAATACCATCGAAGCCATTGCCGAGTTACACGATGCGGAACACAAGCCAGTGACAAGCGAGGTTGTACAAACGTTTCTGACCGACTCAGAGAAGGCCACTGCGGAGGCAAAGGAAGTGACGCCACGCGTCAGAGTGGTGACTCGCGAAGATGACAAGAACATTTTCTCGGAAACACAGGACCGCCAGCAAAAGGATGGCTACATCCATCGCAACTACATGCGCAAGCAATAAGTATTAGCCGCAAAAAGGCACAAAAAGCACAAATGAAAACCTAAACTGATTTTGTGCCTTATGTGCCTTTTTGTGGCAAGAAAAATGTGGCGAGCGGTTTTCAACTTCTGCCGCTCGCCATCTGCAAATGTGAGGGATGCAACCATGGCATGGTGGGGTGAGTGATTCAGTCGCGCGTGGGGTAATTTGTCGAAGCGGCTGTCAAGACCCCGTGCCATGGCAAAGTCTTAACCCACACAAGTCCGCCTCATTAGTTATGACTCGCATAGGCCAAACATTTCAGAAATATTTTCGCTGGGGAGTAAGTGAGGACTTACTTGGTTACACGGAAAGAATAATTGTCGATAAACTTGTCATGACCCGACTCCGAAACACCACTGAGCTTCACCTGATAGTCTCCCGGACTAAGCGTTTCGCCCGTGATCGTCAGCGGAACAATCTGCTGTGCCCCTTTTGTCTCCATTCTTAGTTCGTCAGTTTGGAGCGGTTTGTTCTCGCGAAACAATTCTGACTTGTAATTCTTAAAACTCGCATTGGCGAGCGCGAGCTCGAGTTTGACGACGCCCTGTGGCGGAACGGTGACGCCCTTGGTTTCCAGAGAGCTCGGCGCGAGTTGAACTACTACTAAACGATCCGAGTCCTGCTGGACCGCAGGTTGTTCCCCCGGTTTTCTGACGGCGTACCAGGTAAGCAGACCGATTCCCATCACGGCCGCGGCGACAACTGCAATACCGAGCGGAGACGAAAATCTTCCAGAGGGACTTTGAGGAACAGAAACGTTTTCGGAAGCGGGGACCTTTTGTGAGCTCATGTATTTATCGAGCAGTTGACCGAAGCGCAACTTATTTTGACGTTCGGAAGTGACCAGAAAGTGAGTCTCAAACTGCTGTCGTTCGGCTTTCGATAGGCCACCGGCGACGTACTGATCGATCAACTCTTCTTCAAGTAACAAAAGCTCATCGTAAGCTGCCGGATCACAGAGAAGCCCCTCCTCGAGTTTCGCTCGGGGTTCTGCTTCCAGAGTGCCGAGAAGATACCTTCTCAATACTTCCGCATCAGTTTTGAGGTTCAACTATCTGTCTCCGCTGAGAGGGGGCCGCTTCTAATCTTTATGACTCAAAAGTGCCACTTATTTCAACCCGGCTCATCTTTAATACACTTTTCCATGCATTCCTGCAGGCACACGCGAATACGATAGGCCCTTATTCGTAAAGCATTTGGCGCGATTCCCAGTTCCTCCGCCAGTCGTTTTCGCTGCTCGACTTTCGTGCCTCCCTCCGCGCCATAATACCGAAGCAGTAAATACCGATTCTCTTCGCTCAGGGTTTCAATACAGCGTTCCATGCAGCGAAATTCGAGTTCGATTTGATTTGGATCGGGAGGCGTGAACAGTGGCGGCTGAGGCGATTTTCTTCGCTTGAATTCCAGGTAGACTTTATTGGCAACACCGAAGAAGTAACGTCTACGATCGCCTTCGAACTCGGGTCCGAGTTCGTCGAGTTTGGTGGTGACACGGTTGATGGTTTCGTCGGCGAGATCTTCGGCCTCGGCGCAGGCGCGGCCGGTGAAGATCTTAATCAGGCGCTTCCGTATATCCTCGTACTTTACTGCGGCTTGTTCACGATCAGAATCAAGCCACTTGAGCAACGCGTCGAAAGCCTCCTGCGACAAAAACCAATCTTTGTTCATCAGGCTTACGTAAAACGAACTGGACGGAGTTAGTTCCTTACTGTTTCAGCGCCCAGAATTGTCGATAAGGATCGGTAAGGACGTTGTAAGCTTGGGACTCGCAGAGAGTCACCTAATAGTGAGGACTATGTCAACACCCAAAAGAGGGAGAGGTGTTTTTTATACCGCGGATTTAACGCGTATGAACGAAGATCAATGCGTGACCTTCATTGAATAAAGAATTCCGTACATGGCATCTTTGTGCCGCTCGAAATCTTTACCCTGCGTTGCAAGCATCAGATTGATCCCCTGCACCTGGCCCAGATACTTCCGATAAGCCGTCCACTGAAGTCGCCGCGGTGCGTCAGCATGTTCCGGATTAGCCTCGCGAAACTGAACGCCTTTGAGTCCGTCGATCTCGACCCATTTCACTTCGTCGACTTCGCCATTCTTTGCTCGATCCTTCGCTTGCTCGTAAGCAGCGTCCATCGCGGAGTCTGTCGGGAAAGAGTCATTTATGGGTGAGATGTTGACTATCAACGAAGCTGCATCCGCGCCGCCCGGCGAACGCCACATAAACGACTTCGACTCGTTCTCCGCTTCGGTCCAATTCGGCGGTACGGTCCAGGATATCCCCTGCCGGTCCCACTTTGCCTGTTGGCCGCCGGCGATAGCTGCCGTTTGCGCAGCAGTCGGTTGAGCTTTCTCAGCAGCGGCTCCGCCGGTAGCGGATGGTCCAGAAGTTGAACTGCCTTTTTTGAATCTCTCGGAGAGATTGCACAGCGAGAGAGCGAAGCCAATCAGCAATAGGGCCAGGATCTGTTTCATAGTTGGCAGACTTCTATTCTAAAGGATGGGGGAAAGTCAATACTGTGTTATTCTATGTGCCTTCCCTCTTAACCCCCGGTACAGCCCCTATTGAGTTAACGTCGCGCGTGTGCGCGCAGCTTCGGAGAATGTCAACATGAAAAACAACGACGTCAGACTGCCGGTCCTGATGCTTGTCTTAGCTCTTTCGATTGCCTTGATTGGTTGTGCGCGTGGTCCAGCGAATACAAATTCAAATCTGACTGCCAATGTTAATGTAAACGTAAATGCGAATGCTTCCGGCTCAAACATCAACGCGAGCACCGCGCCGTCAACGATCGCCGCACGCGAACCGGATACCTACAAAGCCACCCTCGTCTTTGCCGCCGAAACTGAAGGAGGAGAAAAAACAGTTGGTATTCCTGAGCTCTCTGCCGAGGTTGCAAAAAACGGAAGCGACCGGCGACTATCGTTCAAGTTACCCGATGGATCGGATCTGGTTTACCTGGAAAAGGGCGGCGTCCAATACGGAATCGCGCCTGCGCGGAAACAGTATGCAGAGTTGACGCCCGCGGCCACCGGTTTTCAGCTTCATAAACTGATGACGCCCGGTCAACTGGTAGCGTACCTCGATCGACTTCAGGGCATCGAATTAGTCGGCGACGAACAACTCGCAGGCCGTACCGCAGTCAAGTATCGTTACGCGCGTACCGCTCAAACACAATCGTCAGCGGGCGAAGTCAAGACGGAATCGTTTGTTTATGTCGACAAAGACACGGGACTACCTCTACGCGCGGAACTTTTCGGTGAGGCCAGTGGTAATGTACAGGGAGTAAAAGGCGCCAAGGTCGTTGCGGAAATGCGCAACATTCAGACGAATGTCGATCCGAGTCTTTTCGAAATACCGGCTGGTTTCAACAAGGTTCCGGAGGCACAGGTGAGAGCCCAAGTGGATGCAGTGGTGAATACGATTGCAGCAGTGGTGCGCGCGCTGTTGTCGAACATGAATGCTGCGCCGCCGCCACCATCGCCGACTGGATCACCGGCGATCAGTCCGAGCCCGAGTCCAACTCCAACTCGTTGAAGGTGAACACATGAAATACGTTGTCATTCTCCTGCTTGGAATTCTGCTCGGCGCCGGCGCTGCCATTTACTTTTTGGGAGCGCCGCGCGCCAAGTCCATGCAGGGCCAGGCAGTGCAGCCGCCTGCCCAGGGAGGCAATCCCCCGGGCACGGTCGTGATTGCACTCGAACAGAGTTTTATCGATGCGGTGTTGGCGACGACTTTCTCAGGATTGGGAACGCCGACGTTTCAACTGGGCCAAAATCATAACGGCGGCGCGGAGCGTATCGAGCAGGCGCTCTTCCAGGGAGGTTGCACGAATACGATCACGCTCTTGCCTGAAGGCAGTGGCGTGAAGACTGGCGTGCAGTTTCACAACGGCACCGTTTCCGCGCCGATGGCGTTTACGGGTAGCTACAACCTGGCGGGCTGCATGCAGTTCAAAGGGTGGGCCCAGACGAGTATCAAGTTGTCTTTCGATCATGATAAGCAGACTGTTTTTGGATACGTGAATGTTGAAGGCGTGAATCTCGAGGGGGTGAATCCGCTTGCGAATACGATGGTCACTGCGTTTGTGCAGGGCGCGATCAATCAGCGGGTGAATCCACTCGTGCTCGTCAGCGAGCCGCAGCTATCGTTGATGATCCCGGTCAAAGCCAGCAACGGCGCCGTGAAAGC
>DATENQ010000047.1:0-11961 GCA_035275005.1 Pyrinomonadaceae bacterium
GCAACGCGCAACAGCGTGTCGTGGCGCAGTCGATCGCGGCGATGTGGCAATCAGCGCTGAACGTCGAAACGGAGATCGTGATTCGCAACTGGGACGAGTATGAAGCAGCGATTAAGGCCGGTGATTACGACATCGTGCGCCGTGGCATCGTGATGCAGACGACCAGCGAGCTGGTGAATCTGAAGATGTTGTTTGAGCGCGATGCTCATCCGGTGCCACTCGCGTCGCCGCTGCCGGAGGGGAGCCCGCCCGAAGAGAAGATTGCAGTCGAAACGGAGGCGCAAGCACTGAAGGATCTGCGCGCGGTGCCGATCTATTTCGCGTCGTCCTACTCTTTGGTCAAGCCGTACGTCAAGGGCTTTGACACGAACGTGCTCGACGCACCGAGCCTCAAGAAGACGCGGCTGGACACAAACTGGAAACAAACGGAGTAGCCACAAAAAAGCACAAAAGGCACAAAACAGATCTTCAGGAAAATATTTTTGTGCTTTTTGTGCCTTATTGTGGCTAAAAGTGAAAGCATGGTTAGTATCACTTGCAAGAGCAGAGAGGAGACGGCGCGCGTGGCGGCTGCGCTCGCTCCGTTTCTGCGCGCGGGTGACGCGATGCTGCTCAAGGGCCCGCTCGCAAGTGGCAAGACTGCGTTCGTGCAGGAACTCGTGGCGGCGCTCGGATCGAAGGCTGAAGTTACGAGCCCGACGTTCACGCTCGCCCAGTTCTATCAGCTGCCGGCGGGAACGTTTTTGCACATCGACGCTTACCGGCTTTCCAGCGTCGCCGAGTTTCGCGATCTGGGGCTCGAGGATTTTGTTCCCGAGAGCATCACGGCGGTGGAGTGGGGCGACATCGTCGAGGAAGATTTTACAAACGCGTTAACCATCACTTTCGAGTTTGTGCCGAACCATGATAACTGGCGCAAGTTGACCTTTTCCGCTGCGGCCGAGAGGTGGCAACCGGTGCTGAGTAATTTATGAGTTTACTGCTGGCAATCGAGTCGTCTTCGAATGAGTATCGCGTCGTGATTGGACGTGACGGCGCGCCCGTGTTCGATTCGACTGTCAACAACTGCGACTCAGCGCTACGAACCCTCGGTGGACTGCTTTCATGCGGGCTCGAAACATTGAACGCCGAGGCGAATGAAATTAACGGTATCGCGGTCAACGTTGGGCCGGGATCGCTCACGTTTGTTCGCGCCGGGATCTCGTTCGTAAACGCCCTCGCTTTTAGTTTGAAAGTGAATATCTACCCGTTCAATTGGTTTGAGATCATCGCCAGTCAAACAAAGGGCGCCACACATTTGCCTGTGCTCTGCGCTGTGCCCGCAGCTAACGAGAACGCGTACGTCGGCTTGATCAGGGGTGCGTCAGTTGAGATCATGCGATTTGGTCCGTTGCAGAAAGCGGTCGCCGAGGTGAGCAGCGGCGTTTCCGAAGCCGCGGTGGCGGGAAGGATTCGACACCGGTTCGCGTCGCTCCTTAATGATGTGGAACTTGTCGACACCGGAATCGAGGGTCCGGACGCGCGAGTGCTCTTGCGAATGGGTTTCGAAGCCTTTGAATCCGGCGGCCATTCGACTACACAAGTGGAGGCATTAAACGATCAGTCAAACATTTTCTACGAATAACGTTGAAGAGATCGTCGAATCGCTCATGAACGGCGGCGTGGTGCTGCTCCCGACGGACACCGTGTACGGGCTCGCAGTGTTCCCGCATTTTGATCATTCGATCGATCGACTGTTCGCGCTCAAGCGCCGGCCGCGGAATGTGAATCTTCCGATCATGGTTTCTGAAGAGGCCGAGCTCGAACCACTCGGTTTTCACATCAGCCACTCTGCGCGTCGTTTGCTGCGGTCGCCTTTGATACCCGGCAGTTTGACGCTCGTGTTGGGCTTTAGTTCTGATTACAGACCCGAATGGCTGACAGGGCGTGAAGAAGCTGCAGTGCGAATCCCGAACGACAATCGCCTCCTCGCGGTGCTACGCAAAACGGGTCCGTTGCTGGTAACCAGCGCGAACGCGCACAGTGCGGAAACGCCCGACAACGTAAAGGATATTCTCGCGCAACTCGACGGCGCACCGGATCTCGCAATCGACGGCGGCTTACTGCGGACAACGGCATCGACCCTCGTGAATTGCAGAGTCGATCCGCCCGTGATCGAACGGCTCGGACTTGTGGCTGAAGCTGAAGTGCTTAGGTATCTGAATGAGTAAAGATTTAATCCTTGGTATTGAGTCGTCATGCGACGACACGGCGGCTGCGGTCGTCGATCGCGATGGGAATGTTCTGTCGTCGATCATTGCGAGCCAGACTCACATCCACTCGCACTGGGGTGGTGTGTATCCGGAGTTTGCGAGTCGCGCGCATGCATTGACGGTCATTCCGACGATCGAACGCGCGCTGGCAGAGGCGAACGTCAAAGGTCCTGACTTGAGAGCGATTGGAGTGACGCGAGGCCCGGGACTGATCGGTTCACTGATCGTCGGCGTTAATACGGCGGCGGGTTTGGGCTTCGGTTGGAATGTTCCGGTACTCGGCATAAATCACCTGCGCGGACATTTGCGTAGCGCCGATCTTGTTGAGCGTCGAGTTGAACTACCTGCCATCGTGCTACTCGTCTCTGGCGGTCACACGTTCCTCGCGCACATGAAGAGTTTGACGGATATTGAACTGCTCGGCTCTACAAGGGACGACTCGGTCGGAGAGGCATACGACAAAGTTGCGCGACTGCTGGGACTCGGATATCCGGGTGGTCCGGCAGTCGATAAGCTGGCAAAGACAGGAAAAGATTCGATCCCATTCCCGCGCCCGATGCTTTCGGAAGGATTTGAATTCTCGTTTTCCGGATTGAAGTCAGCGGTGGGAAGATTTCTCGATAAGAATCCCGACGTGGACCATGCAAATGTGGCAGCATCGTTTGTGAGCGCCTGCATGGAAATCCTGCTCACAAAGTGCAAACGCGCGCTCGAAGCTTATCCGGCGGAGTGTTTGGTAGTCGTTGGTGGGGTCGCGGCAAGCCCGCAACTGCGTGAAGGCGCCGCCGAACTCTGCGACCGCTTGGGAGTGAAGCTTTGTCTCCCGCCGCTGAAGTGGTCCACCGACAACGCCGCAATGATCGGACTCGCCGCCTGGGATTATCTCAACGCCGGCGTGCAAACTCCGCTCTCCGCCACCGCCTCGCTCAAGATCACAGAATTTTAGCCGCAGATTGACGCAGGTAAACGAAGATCTGCGATCGTCTGCGTCAATCAGCGGCTTAAGTTCCGCACGAAGCCCCAGTCGCCGCTCGCGTTCACCTGGATGTTCTGAACGTTCTTCTTCGCGATCACGATGTTTGACTGGTACCACAGTGGTAGCACCGGGACGTCGCGGCTGACGATTGCCTGAATCTTCGTATAGAGTTCCTTACCTCTTTGACGATCAAAAGTGTTCAAAGCTTCGTCGAGCAACTTGTCGAGCTCCGGGTTGCTGTAGCGGCTACGATTGCGAGAGGGGCGCGTTTGTGTCGGTATCTCGGAGGTCGCAAAGAGGTCTTTGTAGAAGATCGGATCCTGATTGCCGCCGACCCACTGCGTGTAAGCGATCTGGAAGTTACCGCGTCGCAGTTCGTCAAAAAGCGTGTTCTGTTCCGGCGTTTGGATCTCGACCGGGATGCCCACCTCTTTTAGTTGGTTCTGAATCACGCCGGCGTACTGCCGTCCCGCGATACTACTGCCGGAGAGTTTGTAAACAACCGGCTTGTCAAAACGCACCCCGGCTTCAGCGAGCAGCCGCTTTGCCGTAGCGGGATCGTAAGAATAGGTTTGGCCCGGCGAATAGGACCACGACTCCTCCGGAATGATCGAATGCGCGATCTTCCCGTAGCCCAACAGCAAATTCTTTATCAAACTGTCTCGATCGATCGCATAAGCAATGGCCTGACGCACCTTCACGTTGTCGAGCGGCGGCGATGCTGTGTTGAGCGTCAGCAGCACCACATTAGATCCCTGGAACGCTTTCACTTGCAGGTTCGGATCCTGCTCTAAACGCTTCACTGCATCAGGTGAAAGGCTCGTCGGCATCGGCGCGATATCAACTCGGCCCGCCTGCAATTCGGCCTGCAGGGCGTTCATGTCCGAGATGACACGCACGCGCACGTTTTGCAGCTTCGGAGCGCCTTGCCAATACTCGTTGAATGCTTCAACGTCGCACACCTGTTGCGCGTTGTCGTAACGGACGAACTTGAATGGACCAGTGCCCAGCGGATGTGTTTTTTGTGACTCGTAACTGTCCTTGGGAATGATCGGCACCGGCACCAGGTTCGACAGTAAGCCGACCCACGGCTTGGTCAACTTAACGACGATCGTGCGTGCATCAGGAGCTTCAACGCTGGTGATGTAACTCCGTTTGTTGTCACCCTCGCCCTCGTAAAAACTCGCCGACTTCGCAAAGTTACTCGAAAAGAGCAGATCGAGCGTGTACTTCACATCCGCGGAGCTCAGCACGTGCCCGTCGTGAAACTTCACACCATCCTGAAGCGTGAACGTGTAAGTCAGGCCATCGTCAGAACGCTTGACGTCAGACGCCAGCTCGCCTACGTAATCGAACTTCTCATCCTTCTTCACGAGTGTGTTGAAAATCAACGTGCGAACGCGCTCGCTCGCGGCATCAACCGACGGCGAGCCGATCGGATCGATAGTGCGAACGTTGTCGCCAAGCGCGATCACAAAGGCGTCGTTGCCGCCGCGCCGGCATCCCGGCGGCGCAACCAGCAACATTATGAGAAGAACCAGGGTAATAAGCTTGCCCTTGCTCACTTAACCGTGCCTCCGTATGTGTAGTGGAGCTTCGAGTTGAGCTTGAGTATTTCGTCTGCCAGAGACTGAAACCGACTGAGATCGAGAGGAAGTGGTGGCTCCATAATCGTTTTGGTCCGCGCTATACGTTCCAGCGATTCTTTGATTCGTTGCTCCGAAATCTTGCCGTTCTTTGCGGCGGCGAGTAAGCCTTCATAACCACGCCGGATCTTGTCAGGACTCGCACAGATCAAAAGCATGTCTTCGCCGGCCAGCATGGCGCGCACCGTGGCGTCTTCGATCTCACAGTGACGAGCAATTGCTCCCATCTCGAGATCGTCGGTGACGACGAGGTGCTTGTAGCCGAGCTCTTCGCGCAGGAGTTTGGTGACGATGTTGTAGTTGACCGAGGCCGGCTCGAGTAAACCGCCGGTAACTTCCTCTCTGATATCGATGTTTGGAAAACCTCCGTGACTCACCATCACGCAACGCACGCGATCGTCGCGACGTTGAAAGAGCTCGATGTAAGGCGCGAGATCCTGCGCGATGAGATCGTCGTGAGAGAGCTGCACGACCGGCATCTCTTCGTGTGAATCGACCTCACCGGCGCCGATTCCCGGGAAGTGCTTCAGGCAACCGAGCATGCCGCTGCCCTGAAGGCCACGCATGTACACCGTGGTGTAACCGAGAACTTCGCCCGGCGAGCGGCCGAAAGATCTCGAGTAGAGACCATTCGACAGCAGGTCGCGATCTTCGGTCATGATCGACATCACCGGCGCGAAGTTGATGGTGAAACCGAGCATGCGCAGCACTTCGCCGGTGATCCTGCCGAGCGCTCGCGCCGCAGCGAGGTCGCCGTGCTGGCGAATCGTGCGCGCGGAAGGCATCGGCGTGAATATCCGTCGCAGCCGGTCGACCAGTCCACCTTCCTGATCGATGCCACACAGTGGTGGTACCTGAACGATTTCTCGGACGCTATCGAGCAGGGAGCGCAGTTGTTCCGGGCCGGCGACGTTACGACCGAAGATGATCACGCCTCCGGGCTGAATTTCTTCGACTAAGGCGCGTGTCTCGGCGTCAATCTCGGTGCCGGGAAGGCCAATAAATAGGAACTGTCCGATTTGTTGTTCGAGGGAAAGCGCGTAAAGATTTTCTGCCAGCATCTTTCGCGCAGTGTAGCATGAACTTAGTGCTTTGTACTGAGTCACTTCACACAGAACCGTAAATCAAAGCAGCAAAGCTCTGTCGTTAGGCATTTTGTTCGTGATATAAGACGGCGCTGCCTATCATGCTTGCAACACCATTCGAAATAATTAGCTGTTCGTGGCCGCGACCGGTGCGCGAATCAAATGGCCACTGGAGTTCAGATCCGGAGTGGGATGCGCCGCCAATGCCGTATCGCCCACAGCCTTACTGGAACATGATAGGCGATGAACCTTGTTTCCTGATCAATTGGCGTGAATTCTTCCGCAACGGCCTAAGGCTCGGATATCCCGCGTTATCTGGTGAGATGAAGTGTTTTCATATCGTCTCTAAACTGCTCGTTACTTCCGACGGCCCGCTTATCTTCTGGGACGATGATGGTTCGATTATCCGGCGAAACGGCGAAGTCATTCACAGCGATCGCAGTGCGCACCATTTACAACGGAATGAAATCCGCGTGAGCGCGGGTGACATTTTGGAAGTGGCGCAGTGGCAATTCCGTGGTGACTGGCTGTGGGGGGCGCGCTCAGGATCACAGACCACGTTGACTAATCCGATAGAGCTCGCGTTGTCGTATCTGCCACAGGTACAACGATGCCTCGCGGATCCAAATGGTCCACCCTTGAAGCTCTACACGCACGGGCGCTCAGCCCTGCGCGCCGTTGTGTGTGTCTACAGTTTGATCCTTCATGGTTACGCGCCATCGCACGTGTTGCTTTTTGGTGAAGATCAGTGGAGTGAAGAGGCGCGTGAACTGTTTCGTACAGCACTTCCGTTCGCCGAAGTGGTATCGAAAAACGACGTACTGAATAAGATTCAGGCGGAGGGAAACAGCGTCTTAAGCGAATATGCGCAGCACTTTTGGTGGGTTATGAAGGCCTGCATAGCCTTGTTCTATCCGCCTGACGAATTCTGCCTGATAGATGACGACGTGTTTGTCCTCGACAGCGTTACAGACGCGTTGCAAGCGTTCTCCAATCACGATCTGGTTTACATTCCGGACACGGACCACGGGAATCAATACCGCGAGTTGTGGATAGGTGCGCAGCATGGGAATACACGGCTTCCAACGGGGTGCTTTAATGCCGGTCTCTACTGGATGAGGGGAGTCGGAGATCGGCGGGAGATAGCTGCACGCGCAAGCCAAATTCATCCGAGCCGATCAAACGCGTGGAATTGGGAGCAAGGCTTAATTGCCTGTTTGTTCGCCGATCGGCGTACATTTCAGTTGCCGACGAACCGATACGTTTATCCGATGTTCGATGGCTTGCCTGGTGGGATGTTGGGTTATGACTATGCTGCTAACCCGTGTGGTTTCGCGAGTATCCACTTTGGCGGACTGAGGGAAAAACCGTCCGATCACGCCATGCATTATTTGACGCCCGAGATATTAAAGCTTTAGCAAACGTTTTAGTTCGTGATATAACGCGCGCGATCTTCTCACCCTTTCGTGAAAGCCGAGAAAACTCTATGGCGCATATTGATTTTGACGAATTCCTAAAAACCCTGGATAGCAAGCCTGATAAAAAAGCGGACTTTCTGTTGCTGACCTGCATGGATTTTCGCTTCTTTTTAAAAGTCTCAGAAAGGATGAAAGGAAGAAAATACGATCATGTGATTCTCGCCGGTGCGGCGCTGGGTGTAGTGCAAGATAAAAAAGAACACTGGGGCAAAACGTTCTTTGATCACCTGGGACTTGCCATAGAGCTTCATGAGATCCATACAGTTATTGTCATGGAGCACCGAGACTGTGGGGCATATGGACCACCTCCGGGATTCGGTAAGTTGCCGGAAGAACCTGACCCGGACGATGAGCGGAGAGTTCATTGTGAACAGGTGGAACTACTCCGTAAGGAGATTCACAAATATGACTCGGAATTAAAGTTTTGTTCATTTCTCCTGGATGTGCCGGATCCAACTCAAGATCCTACGTTCGATCAACTGGACTGAGGATCATCCGTTTAAATCCGTGGCTTAGATAACGCGCCTGTAGTATAAACAAACCCATGCCGCGCGAAATCACCGACCGGGGTCGCGTCGTTGAAGCCATCCAAAATCTCGCTCTTACCGCTGAACTCTTCGAAGAAAAAGACGGCAAGCAGAAGTACGCCGGCGATCTCGAAGTGATCGTTCAGGGTCGTGACTACGGCAACGGTAAGCGCGTGGGACCCTACGTGCGCCTGCTCGCTTACGACGGCGGCGAAGAGATCATGCGCCAGGGTGAGTGGGGTGGAAACACTTTCTACATCACAGTGGAAGGCGCTCTCGATGTTTACGTTCGCGAGGCCGCTGGTCAAAAGAAGATCGGTCAACTCGATTCGGGCTCGTGCTTCGGGGAGATGGCGTTGCTCGCCGGCATTGAGCGGAACGCGACCGTCGCAGTGCCAGCAAATCAAAAAGCCGTAGTGCTCGAAGTGACGCGTCCCGCGTTGCGTCTCCTGCGCAAACTCAACACCTTCGGCAACATCCTCGACGAGACTTACCGCACACACGGCATCGGGCGCGTGCTTGAAGATCTCAGGTTACTTACCGATAAACCTCTGAGCGAGCCGCTTGCCGCGGAACTACGGCGCACCGCGCGTTACATGGTCTACGGCAAAAACCACGTGCTGTGCAAAGAAGGCGAGCCAATCAATCGGCTCATCCTGATCAAGAGCGGCTGGGTGCGACGTTCTCATGGCGTTTTCTTCGACGCCGCGTCGCCTGAAGTCGTGCTGGGAATGGATGAAGGCATCGGAGTTGATTTTCTGGGTAGTGGAAGCTGTCTCGGCTCCGAAGGTGTCATCCAACCGGAGAAGTGGAAGTACAGGGCCAGCGTGATGGCGCGAACCGAAGTACTCGAGATTCCGCTCGACGTTTTCTCTCCGGATCCGCAGCTTCGCAAACAACTGGTCGAGCTCTTTGCAAAGTTCTCGTCCTCGGGAAGTGCGCTGCCGGTGACAATCGAAGCGCTTCCCGATCTGAACGCTCTTAAAGCAGCCGAAGAAGAGATCACGACCGGAATCATCGACGGCACGAACGTCCTCGTTATGGACATGGATCTCTGCATCAGGTGCGGGAATTGTTCGCTGGCGTGTCACAAGATGCACGGGCAATCGCGTTTGTTGCGCAGGGGCATTCAGATCGAGCGGCCGGTTGCGATTGGCAAGAAGCGTCTTCAGCACGCGTTAGTGCCGCAGGTCTGCATGCACTGCGCGGATCCGGAATGTATGACCGGTTGTCCCACCGGCTCGATCTCTCGCGCTTCATTCGGCCAGATCGACATCGATAAATTGACGTGCATTGGTTGTTTCGATTGCGCGACGCAGTGTCCATACGACGCGATCACGATGGTGCCGCGCGCGGCGCCGCCGCCGAATTCCGGCTTTGCTTCGACACTGAAAAGGGCGCTGAGCTTCAAGATCGATCCGCCGGTCGCGCCCGAGGCTTCCGACGATCTCGTCGCGATCAAGTGCAACCTTTGTGAGGACACTCCGCTTAATCCACCGGGCGTGCGGCGAAAGAAATATTCCTGTGAAGAGAATTGTCCGACTGGAGCACTCGTGCGCATGGATCCGATCGAATACTTCAGTGAGATCGGTCCGGCGCAGGAATTTGTGTTTCGAGATCAAACTCACGCCGTCGGCCGCAACATTCACAAGAACGATCCGTTGGCGCGCGCGTGGCACATCGGTGGCGCGGCGTTGACGATCCTTTCGGCGCTCGCGATCGGATGGGCTATTTTCAGGTATGGCTACGACGCCGTGCTCGCCGGTAGTTGGTTGACAATGCGCTGGCTTACCGGGCTTGTGGGGCTCGCCGGTGTGGCAGTGGTGATGACGTATCCGCTGCGAAAGCAGGTTTATCGACGACGCGCGGGCGCATTGCGCTACTGGATGCTGGCCCATGTTTACGTTGGCGCTATTGCGGGCGTGGTGCTCCTCTTTCACTCAGGCACGCGAACCGGCGGGCTGTTGACGAGTCTTCTCTATATTGCTTTTGACTTGACCGTACTCTCCGGGATCGTCGGGATAATTTCGTATTACGTGGCGCCACGAATCATGACTCGTATCGAGGGCGATCCGTTGCTGGTGGAAGATCTCGAAGGACGTCGCAAAGAGTTGCAAAGTGATGTTCGAACGATACTCGAGAAGAGTGACGGCTGGTTGAAAGAAGAGATCAGAGACCGAGTTTACCCGCGGTTTTTGTCAAACGGCTTCTTGTGGCGTCAGATTTCGCGGCGTGAGGAGTTGAAAGCACTGCTGGCACAGGCGCGACAGGAGTTTAAAGATCGCACCACGCGATTGACGACCGAGGAAGAGCGAGATCTTTTGATCTCGGCGGTCGAGACTGCTGTAACGTTGCGTCGCGTGGACGCGCTCCTCGCGTTGCACTGGCTGCTGCGCGCCTGGATTCCGCTGCACATCCTGGCGACGGCAGTGATGCTTGCGCTGATGCTGGTCCACGTTGGCCAGGTGGTTTTCTTCAACGTACGGTAATCCACAGATTACACAGATTCTCATTAAAAATCTGTGTATCTGTGGATAAGAGGAAATGTCCGCAAAGAACCAATACATCATCATTCGTGACGACCTGCCGATCGACCCGGTCACAATCATCTCTGAGGGGTTGTTAATCGGGCGTCTGGGGCAGTGTGAGTTGTTGCTGAACCATCCTTCCGTCTCTCGCGTGCAGGCGGGAATCAAGCAGTTTGAAAACGATTATTATCTCTTTGCGTTAAGGCCCAGGAATCCCGTCATCCTCAACGGCAAACCGGTTGAAGAAAACGAGGCGCTCGCTGCCGGAGACATCATCCAAGTCGGTCCGTTTCACTTGCAGATCGAATCCGGTGATGAAGCGTTGATGATACGCGTCGAGCTGCGGATCGGCATGAAGCCTTCCGAGATCGATGTCAGCGATCCGGGTTTGACCACTGCCGACCTGATCGTACCCACTGAAGGCAAGGCTAAGAAGCCGCGCGCCGCGCCGATAACAAGCAACAAGGCGCTCGATGTTTTCTGGGACAAGCGAATTCGTGACGCAGGGAAGATGGCGCGGCCCTCGCCACTCTCTCCGAAAAGCGGCAGGCGCACTGGTAAGTCACAGTTCAACTGGGTGCCGACGAGCGATCTGATGTCGCGCTGGCCCATTGCGTTTTTTACCTGGGCGCTGCTCGTAGTGGGATTGATCTCGGTTGCAGCAGCGTACTGGTACACGAGCGCGTTTTCGCCGGCGCCGATTTCGAACGCGCACGCGGCGACGCAGCTCAGTCTGGTTCCCGCGATCGCGACGAAGCCGAATGCGGGTTCGTGTACAAGCTGTCATTCCTTCACGGGAAACATGGAGCAGCGTTGCGCGGCGTGTCATCGTACGGATGCATTTGTCGCGACGGTGATCAAGTCGCACGAAGCCGCGGGAATCGGCTGTGTTGATTGTCATGCCGAGCATAAGGGAGCGAGCTTTAGTGCGACTCAGGGAGCGCTCGCATCGTGTACCGCTTGCCATAACGATAGCGACAAAAAGACATTCAACGGTCGCAAGGTGGGAACACCTCATGGCGGCACGTTTGGTTATCCGGTGGTGAACGGTTCGTGGAGCGAGAAGTCGATCAACGATGAGGAGTGGGATTTACGGAAGCTTGCGGTCGTGCGTTTGCCAACTGACTCGGATCAGAAGTGGCGCAGCAATCAATTCCACGCGCTTCACGATCAACGTGTGAAACTTGCGCCCGGCCTCAAAGGAAACGCCGAAGGACGCCTGTCATGCTCGAGCTGTCACAACTCCTTCGATCCGCTCGACCGGACCACGCCGCGCACAACCTGCGCCGCCTGTCACGTAAAAGACGGCAAACCGAACTGCACCTCGTGCCACGTCCAGCACATCCTCGACAAGCGCCGCTGGAGCGCCTCAATGCTCTAAACGCCACAAAAATTTCAGCCACAAAAAGGCACATAAAGCACAAAAATGATTTGGCTTTTTCTTTTGTGCTCTTTGTGCCTTTTTGTGG
>DATENQ010000048.1:0-6914 GCA_035275005.1 Pyrinomonadaceae bacterium
TCGATCGCATACTGCTGCCCTATCCATTCCTGCGCAAGGTAGTGGTTCGTCTCCCCAAGTTCCTCCAACCCGCGCCGCAACGTTACTCTTTTGTGGTGGCCCTCGATCAAAACGGTCGCGTCATCGACAACCTCCAAAACACCTCCCCCGACTGCTACGCCGGAATCGCGAACGTCGTCGAACACAACAACACCCTCTACTTCGGCAGCATCGCCGAAGACACCATCGGCCGCTTCACCATGCGCTGTGGCTAATTAACGCTTAGATCCTGAAGCTCGCGTGTTTTGGTTAACGTGGTGAGTGTGGTGCCGACCTGGACGAAATCGAAGGGCTTGCCGATTATGGCGTCCACTAGCTCTTCTTCGCCGGTCGGAGGCACTGTGGTTGGTCCATAACCGGTTACGAGAACGATCTTCACGCTGGGCCAATCTTTCCGAATGAGGCGCGCTGTTTCCCATCCATCCATCTCGGGCATGGCCAAATCGGTAAACACAAAATCGAAGGCGGTCGCGCGCAGCTTGTCGACCGCTTCCTGACCGCTGCCCGCCAGCTCAACGTTGTGATTGACTGCAACGAGCATTTCGGCAAGTGTTTCTCTCACCGGCCCTTCATCATCAACGACGAGAATCCGCAGGCGCGGGGCGTTACCGAGCGCCGATAAATCGTGCGACGAGCTATCCGCGCCCACCGCAGGCAGGTCGATGGTAAAGCGTGCGCCCTTGCCCGGCTCAGAAACGACACTGATCGAACCCGAGTGACGTTCAATGATGCTATAGCTGACTGACAACCCCAGACCGGTACCCTGTGCGCCTTTCGTGGAGAAGAACGGCTCGAAGATTTTTTGTTGGACGTCGTCCGGCATTCCCACGCCGTTGTCGGTGAAGTGCAACTGTAGTCGATTATCGATGCGGCGACAGCTAACCAGGAGCTTCCCGCCACGCGGCATAGCGTCAACCGCGTTCACAATCATGTTGACGAACACTTCGCGCAGCTCTGACGCACTGCCGTACGTGAAATGCCCTCGTTCCGTATCGAGCTTTACCTCGTATTCAAGCCCGCGAATACGCGCTTCGTTTTGCCAACGAGTTCTGGTGATCTCGATCGCGTCGTTAAGTAGTCCGGCAACATCAACCAGCTCAAACTCTTTCACGGCCGACTTACGCGCGAACGTCTGAATCCGGCGCACAGTCGCCGCCGCGTCTTCGGCAGCTGTCTGAATGATATCGAGATTACGCACCAGCGCGGGATCACCAACCTGGCGCCGCAGCAACTGTGCGCGACCGAGTATCGCCGCGAGCGAATTATTGAAGTCGTGTGCGACGCCGGACGCGAGTTGGCCCAACGCGCGCAGTTTGTCGGCGCGTGCCGCGCGCTCGCGCTCTTCTTTCTGCTCCGTGATGTCGCGCGCAATTCCCAACACGCCGGTGGTTCGTCCTTCGACGACCAGCGGAGAATTGTCCACGCGCGCGTGCCGCAGTTTGCCCTCGTGAGAGAAGTAACGCATCTCGTAAGTTTGCGGTGAGCCTGTCAACGCGGCCGCGAGCTTCTCGCGCACCAACTCACGATCGGGCTCATAGACCATGCTCAGCAACGGTCGTCCGATAAAGTTGCTGCGTTGGTAGCCGAGACCTTTCAGCGTGGCGGTATTGCACCACTTGAAATTCCCCTCGGGATCGACAGCATAAATCGACTCGCGCGCACTCTCGAGAATGTTCGTCAGCAATGACTGATGCTCGCGCGCGACTGCTTGAACCTTGCGCAGGTCAGAAAGATCGCGCGCCGTACAAACAACCGCAACCGCATGATTGTTCTCGTCGAGTACCGGTTCAACTGAAACGAGTAACGGTCGATTCAGACGGCTTGGCGTAATCTCAATCGTGACGCTGCGGCCCGTTTCCAGCGCGTTTTCAACAACGCAAGCTTCGTCTTCTTCGCTGGTCCGCAGAATGTCGCAACATTTCCTGCCGAGCAGCGATTTCGGGTGTTGAGCTTCCATCGCCGCGCCCGCGCGATTCACGCGTTTCAGTTCGCCGGCGCGATCGAAGATGAAGATCCCGTCAGACATCGCGTCGAAAGTCGTTTCCCACTCCGTCTTTCCGCGCGCCACCATCTCAAACAGTTCAGCCTGTGCGATGCCGATCGCGATGCGTTCTGCCAGTGCTTCGACCAGCCCGACTTCGTCTTCCGTCCATGAACGTATGCGATCCGTTTGGTAGATACACAACGACCCACGAAACTGGCCTTTGATGAAAACGGGATAATTGATCTGCGAGCAGACATCGAACTTCTCCGCGCGAACTCGCACATATTCAGTCAACGCAGTTGAATCGTCTTTATAAGTTGTGGTGTCTTCAATAATGAGCGGCTTACCTGAACACGATAAACGGCAGCCGATAGGGTCATCACAATTAACTACACTGTTTTGGACACTGTTAACGCCGGGTCCGAGATATTCGTATTCGAGAGGTTCTTTAACACCTTCGCTGTCGTACAAACAGAGCTGAACTCTTGACGCCTCGAGCGCGCGTCCGAGCTCAAGCGTCGCCGCGCGGAGAACTTCCGGCAAACTCAGGGACGCGCGAATCGCCATCGTCAAACGATTCACGAGGGCTTCTCGTTTCGAAGTGCTCTCGGCCTTTTGGTAAAGCTGCGACTGGCGAATGGCGATTCCAGTTTGATCGGCAACGGCTTTCGCCAAACCGATGTCAGACTCGGTCCATTCTCTGACCTGTTTCGTCGTCGTAAGCGCGAAGGCGGCGGGCACGTCGTCTTCAACTCTGATCGCCACGTACATTATCGACTTCACATTCGCTTTCGAGAGTATCTTTTCGTAGAGATCGACAATACGCGGATCGTTGGCGACATCGTCAAAAACCCAAACGCCGGTCTCATGGAGCGCGGCAATTAACGACTGTAGATGAGCGAGTGGGAAATCGGATGCGGCGGGTGTCACACCAGCAGCGTGATACTCAGCCGCGTTGATAGCAGACTTCGTGCGATCGTCTCTCATGAACAGCGAACAACGATCGACCTCGAGATACTCGCCCAGCTCCCGCACCGCCGTGCGATAAATTTCAGTACTGTCGAGCGAGCAGCGAATCGCTTGCGAAATACGATGCGTCATGGCCTCGCGTTGGGCCTGTTGGGCCACAAATGCCTGGCTCTCGCGCAATACCTCTTCTGACTGTTTACGCTCGGTAAGATCGCGCGCGATTCCCTGAATGCCAACCGGCTTACCGTCGCTAAAAATCAGACGCGTGCTGACTTCCAGTCGCACACGCCGTCCCTGCTTCGAAATGATCTCGATCTCGTAAACAGTCGAGACTCCCTGGCTTGTCTTCTGCGCGATCATGTCGCGCGCCAGGCTTAGATACTCGGGTGCAATCACGTCGGCGACATTCAGCCGCGTTGCTTCTTCACGAGAATAGCCGGTGATTCGTTCGCCGCTGCGATTGAGCGACGTGAAGTTGCCCATCAGATCGTGGGTATAAATGATGTCGTTCGCGTTCTCGAAAAGTTCTCGATAGCGTTCTTCACTCTCGCGGATAGAATTTTCCGCGCGTCGATTTTCAGTGATGTCAGTGGCAACGCCGATCACGCCGAGCACGTTTTCCTGCTCATCAGTCAACGGCGAATAGCGTACCTCGAAAACGAGATCGCGCACCATGACTGCAGCGGCAAACGCCTCCCCTTTCAGCGCGCGCCTGATGTTCTCTCCGACCTGTGGTGAATCAGCGTAGACTTCAAAAACTGACTGGCCCACCAGCTCGCCGGGCGTCAGTGACAGAGTCTTCAGTCCTTCACCTTCGCACAGCGTGAAGATGCCATTCTTATCAGTCGCAAACAGAATGATCGACGCGCAGGCCACCACTGTGCGCAAGCGCTTTTCTGTTTTTCGCAGCGCCTCGCGCGCCTGCTTCTGCTCGGTAACGTCTCTGAAGACTGCAAGCACGGCAGACTTGCCTTCGGAACTGAACGGCAAACCGGTGACTTCGACGTCAATGATCGTTCCGTCGAGACGTAGACACTTTTGTTCGGCGAGCGCCGTGACTTTTTGAAATCGTTCTATGTAGTCGACGCGCTCGAGGACGTGGTCGTGATAGTCGGGATGCACAACGTCGAGAATCGATCTTCCGATCAGTTCCTGGACTGACGTGGCGCCCCAGAGCTCGAGTGCGGCAGGGTTAACATAAATAAACCTGCCTTTGCGGTGAACGACGATGGCATCGGGTGAGCGTTCAACCAGGCTGCGATAACGCTCTTCGCTTTCCATCAACGCCTTACCGATACGGTGGCGCTCGTCTGGGCTGATATTGGTCATTATTTTTCCGGACGTTTGAGTAAGAAACCTCGGGAGGACCAAAATCGAAGACTGGTGTGGGTTTCTGGTGGTGCCCACAGGTGGGCGTACCAGCCGAGGGAGTATAACAGGTTTATCTAAAGTTTGGCCACGGATAACACGGATTTAGCTTCTATTAGCGCTGATCCGGATGTATCTCTGGCAAAAACTAGCGATCCTGGCCGCGTTTGCGGGTGGTTGGGTCCGCGGAGGTGGTTTTGGCGAAGTAACCTGCGCGGTAGTTCAACTTAAGGGTTTTCTGCAAAGCCGGGTTCACGACCTGGATCTCGATTTTGCGGTATGAACCGTCGCGGGCCTTGTTACTCGGCGAATAGGCGACGAGGTACTGTTCGCGCAGATCGCGCTGAATCTGGGCAAAAGCATCGTTAAGGTCGCGTTCGTGACGCGGAAAATAGGCCCGGCCTCCGGTCTGCTCGGCAATTTTTCGCAGCGCCCCCTCGTTGACATTGAAGCTATAGCGGTCGCCGATACCAATGGCATAAATGAGCGCGTCTGCCTTTTGCGCACGGTCAATTGCCTCGTGGCTCTTCAGACGGCTGCTGGTGTCGTCGCCGTCCGTCAACAGGATGATGGCGCGGCGCGTGTGCTCCGCCGAGGCGCTGATCAATTCTTCGGACGTGGCCCAAACGGCGTCCCAAATGGCAGTTGAGCCGGCGAGACTCTGATTAGTGCCGGAAATCGGCGGTGTTCCATTGACGACCACGCCGCCGCCGATATATCCCGAAGGCGGAATAAACTCGACGCGCTCAATTGCTCTTCTCAACCGCTCGAGATTTCCGGTGAAGCCCTGCTCCAGAGTCGTCTCTCCGGTGAATGAAACGATAGCGGCCTCGTCCTTGCTCCGCAGCATATTTTCCAGAAACGCGCGTGCGGCCACTTTTTCATCAGGCAGTGTGCGTTCTTCGGAAGCGCTCGTATCGATCAGGATCGCTAGCGAGAGTGGAAGATCAATGTTCTGTTGAAAGGTGAAGATCTCCTGCGGCTGTCCGTCTTCGAACACGCGAATATCTTCGGCTTTCAAGTCGCTAATGAAGCGTTTGTTTTTGTCCGCGGCCGTGAAGAAGAGGTTGGTGAGATTGGTTTCGACTTTGACTACTTCGTCAGAGTCCTGCGGCAACTCTTCGCGTGGTGTTCGCGGTGTAGGCGACGGCGACGGTTTGGTTTGCTGACCGCCGCTCTCGTTTTTCGCGGACAAGCTGCTGCTGGACATTGCTCCGCACAACACGACAAAAATAACCAGGGACAAAACTATTGGGCGTTGATATTGCATCTTGCTTCTATTCACTGAAGTATTCACTGCCAACTTCTCTACTGCGCTACGCTGTCTGCGATGGCTTTGTAGCCTCGCTTTGTTCTCACTTTCAGATCGTCATGCCGGTCAGCGAGTTTCACGTCGATCTTTCTGAACGTGCCATCATAACTCTTGTTCGTCGGGTTGTAAGTAACGAGATACTGCGCACGCAGCTCTTTCGAAATCCTTGTAAACGAACGCTCGAGCGAAAGCATGTCGCCCGTGAAGAAAGCCATCCCGCCGGTTTCTTCCGAGAGCGTTAGCAGATCCTTGTCTTTCTTATCGGCTACCTGTCCGGCTTCAACGCCCGGCACAGTGGAGAGAAAACCGGCCTTTGTTGAGATCGCAAAAATCGTTGTTTCAGTTCGCTGCGCGATATCGATCGCGTCGCGTATGTTTGCGCGGCTATAGGTGTCCTCACCATCGCTGACAATCAACAGCACGCGCCTCCCCGGAACTGAGCGCATCTTCTCATCGCAAAACTGCCACACTGCATCGAAGAGCGCCGTCTGTTTACCGACGTTCTTGACGCTGTAGACAGCCTTGTCGAGCAGATCGAGGCGGTCGGTGAAGTCCTGGAGCAGGTTGATCTCGTCGTCGAAGGTTCCGAAGAGTACGCGGTCCTTGCGCAGCTTCACGACCGTGTGGATGAAATTCATCGCCGACTCCTGCTGAAACTTCAGCTTGCCGGCCGTGGATGGCGACGTATCCATCAACACCGCGATGTAGAGCGGGGTAGTTTGCGAGAGGTCGTCAGAGAAAGTCTCGATCGTCTGCGGGACTTTGTCTTCGAGAACAACGAAGTCTTCTTTCGTCAGCCCGGGTACAAAATTACCTTTCTTGTCGGTCACCGTGATGGGCAGTCGCACACGTCGAATCGGGATCTTGACCGTGCCTTGCGGATCGTCAGCGGGTGTCTGCGTCGGAGAGGGTTTCGGCTTCTGCGCCTGCACAAAAACGGCGGCCAAACTGAGCACAAGCGCTGCCGACAAATATTTGAATAAAAACTGTGTTAGACGTGCTGACATGCTTGTTTGGATTTATGTTCGGGAGCTGACCGCAGTCCACTGGATACGGCGATTCGATGCGCCCGTTCCCGAACTTGTTGCCCTTTCTGAAAACGTTACGTCTCCATAAGTCATATAGGATGGTATGTCCTATAAGACTAACAGGGAGGCGGAGTGTTACAATGCGATAGAACTGTTCACGGCCCAGCTTAGTCGCGCAAATACTTTCACCTTCATGCCCGACAGCCCGAACAAC
>DATENQ010000049.1:0-5086 GCA_035275005.1 Pyrinomonadaceae bacterium
GAACGCATGACTTCAGCCTGGCCGGGACGGAGTTTGTCGAGGCCGAACGTCTCGCGCAACGTTCGCCTCATCCTGGTAAGTTCGCGTGTGACTTTTGGAACAAGAGCACTCATAGGATTCGCAGGCGTGCATTCGTTTGGAACACCTTTGCACGTGCGAGAGGCTCGTCGGCAAGATGAGTGCCAGTGCAGTTAATGGATGCGCTAAGAGGATCGGGCTAGGCTGAAGCCAGAAGATCGCTACGGCTGGAGTGGCCAGAAACGTGGGACGAGCCAGATGACGATTGCAAAGACTGCGATCGTTAGAATCGAGCCCACTTTCAGAAAGTCGAAAAAGCGATAACGTCCAGGTGTGTAAACCAGAACGCACGCAGGCTCAAGCGGCGTGAGGAACGAGCACGAAGCCGCGTAGGTAACGGTAATCGCAAACGTTCTCGGGTTCAGTCCCAGCGCGACAGCAGTCTTCACTGCGATTGGCAGCATAACCAAAGCTGCCGCCTGGTTTGACATTGGCTGCGTAAGAGCAACCGTCATCACAAAGAATCCGGCCAGTACCGCGATTGGCCCATACTGAGCCGTACCCTTCACAATCAAACCCGCCACCCACTGATCCGCGCCGGTCTTTTCCATCGCTAATCCGAAGCTGATCATGCAGGCGATCAAAATCAGCAAGCGCCAATCGATGATTTCATACACTTCCGACATGCGCACAGAGTGACTCCCAAGCAGGATCATCACTCCGATCAAGACAGCAATCGGCAACGGCACGAGATGCGTCAGTGAAAAGAAAAGAAAGACGCCGAAAGCCAGTAATGCCCATTTCCTTTTTTCCGGTCGCGCTCGCTTTTCAGAAATCTCTTCCAAAAGCAGTATGTGACCATCGGCGGCGAGTCGTTCAACATGATCACGATTTGCCTGTATTAAGAGAACGTCGCCGAATCGCAGTCGTACTCTGCTGATCTTCGAAAGCAGATCCACTCCATGGCGATCGATTGCTAAAACAACTGCGCCGAACCGCTTTCGCAGATCGAGACGTTTCAACGTGCGGCCGATGAAGTCAGAACCACGCGGCACCATCGCTTCGAAGAGCTCCGTCTCTTTACTCTCCAAAACAGAATCGTTCAATTCAAAGTCCGGCCTAATCTCGATCCCGGCTTCACCCTTCACTTTCAGGATGTCCTCGACACGCCCCTGGACCAGCAAAAGATCGTCTGCCTCGATGTGCTCTTGCCGGTTGGGCGCTATTCTGTGCTCCTCACCTCTCAAAATCCCCAGCACAGTCAAATCGAGCTCATCGCTGATACGAGCTTCAGCCAGTGTTTTACCAATCAAGGGCGAATCGTCCAGCACGATGACTTCGGTCATGTATTGCCTGACGTGATATTGCTCGGTAAGAGATTCAGCCGACGTTTTTCGCGGGAGCAGGCGAATACCGACCACTAACATATAGAACATGCCCACGGCGACGATAACCACACCAACCTTCGTCAACTCAAACATTGTGAACGGTTGGATTCCGTAACGCGGAAGCGCGCCACTGACGGCGAGATTGGTTGATGTTCCGATCAGCGTGCACGTCCCGCCCAGGATTGCTCCAAACGCGAGCGGCATCAGCAGCTTTGAAGGACTAATGTTTCGCCGTGCGGCAATCCCTAACACGACTGGAAGAAACATTGCAGTGGTAGTCGTGTTCTTCATCACGGCCGCGCACAACGCAGCGGCGAACATGATCAGCGCAACTATGCGAAACTCACTATCGCCTGCCGTTCGGTGCAACCGACGCCCAACCAGATCGATTACTCCGGTCTTGGCAAGTCCTCCAGTGAGGATGAAGAGACCCGCGATCGTTATCACGATGTCGTTGCCAAACCCGGCGAAGGCTTCGCTCGCGGTTAGTGTGTTAGTGATGACCAACGCCATCACCAGGAGAATAGAAACGACTTCGATGGGTATGCGCTCAAGGCTAAATAGAATGAGAGCGACAACCAACAGCGCAAGAACGATTGCAATTTGGCCCGTCATTAGACCTCTACTGTACTACTCCCAGTCACATATATAGTATTCAGTCGCACAGCACTGGGTATGCCAGATCAGTCTTAACTTTGCAATTGATCGAGATCTAATTGTGACGTTGATGCAAGAGTTGTTGACGATACTCGAAGAGGCCGAGTTTTTGTTCGGCCCGAGAGATGGTTCGTATGAATTGCTCGAGCCCCAAATTTATGAGCGCCCTTTCGCGCAGGCATTCTTCTACGAAAAACGTAAAATCAGGGTGTATCTAACGAGCCATTGCAGAGATGATCCATATGCCGTCACGTATGAGCTGGCGCATGAAGCGGTTCATCTGCTGAGTCCCGTACGGTATGGTGAGGCAACGATCCTGGAGGAGGGGCTCGCAACTTTCTTCGCCGGCAGATATGCGTTTCGCGTTCATGGAGTGGAGCGTGAGAGCCAGCATCCGAAGTATCAAGCGGCAATGCGTGCGGTTGCGCCACTCCTTGCCAGGAACGTGTTGGTGATCAAGGAGTTGAGAACTCATCAGCCTGTAATCTCAAAAATAAACGCGAGACTTCTGGTTGAAGTGGCCGGCGTTGAGCCTCAACATGCCAGGCTTTTATGTAGTGACTTCGAAAAGTATGGACAATCAAATACTTGGGTCGAACACGTCATTAAGCTACTCTCTATTTAGCATGGTTAAGATCGCAACCATTTGAACGTTATCAACGTACTACGGAAAACCGCCGCCTATTTCTGTCAACACCTGGAGGAAGTTCATGAAAATCAAAGCCTTAGTGCTGCTGCTCCTATTCGTTTTTCCCATTTCCGCACTGGCACAGAAACAAGTTCAAACTAAAGAATCACTGGCGCCCCTCATCCCGATGAAGGATTTCTTCCGAAATCCCACCAAGGCTGGTTACCAAATTTCTCCAAATGGAGAGTACCTGGCGTACTTGCAGCCGTGGGAGAACCGGCAGAATGTGTTTGTCGAAAAGATCGGATCCGGCCAGGCCACTCGCGTCACCAGCGCGAAGGCGCGTGACATCGCCGGGTACGCATGGAAGGGCGATAATCGGATCGTTTATATCCAGGACACCGGTGGCGATGAAAACTACCGGCTATACGCAGTCGGCATTGACGGCTCGAATCCCAAGGACCTGACTCCGTTTGAAAAGGTCCGAACCCAGATCATCGACCGGCTCGAACGAAATCCAGATGAAATCCTCGTTAGTATCAACAAACGCGTGCCGCAGGTGTTTGACGTCTATCGCGTCAATGTCAACACCGGCGATATGCAAATGATCGCCGAGAACCCGGGCAACTACACCGGCTGGGCAACCGATTGGGACGGAAAACTCCGCATCGCCGTAACCACGGATGGCGTCAATAGCACGCTGATGTTCCGCAATACCGAAGCGGACAAGTTTGAGCCCGTTATCACGACCAGCTTCAAAGAAACGATCTCGCCATTACTGTTCACTGCTGACAACAAACAACTCTATGTCGCGTCGAACATCGGGCGCGACAAGACGGCAATCGTCAAATACGACGTCGCAGCCAAGAAGGAACTCGAGATGATCTACGAGAATCCTGAGGTCGACGTGACTAATCTTCTCAGCTCGCGCAAGCGGCGCGCGATTCTCGGCGTCTCTTACAACACGGACAAGAACCATTATTACTTCATCGACAAGCAGCGCGGCGAGTTGCAAAAGGATCTCGAGCGTCGTTTGCCGGGATATGAAGTGCGTCTCGCAGGCTGCAATCTCGATGAGGACAAGTGCCTGGTGCGAACATTCTCTGATCGATCACTTGGCGCTTACTACTTCTACGATATGAAGTCGAAGGATTTCAAAAAGCTCGCGGATGTGAGCCCGTGGCTGAACGAGCAGGATATGGTTCCGATGAAGCCGATCAAGTACCAGAGCCGCGATGGGTTGACCATCAACGGCTATCTGACACTTCCGAAAGGCGTGCCGGCGCGCAACCTGCCCGTGGTTGTTAATCCGCACGGTGGTCCGTGGTATCGCGATTCGTGGGGCTTCAACCCGGAAGTGCAGTTCCTGGCAAACCGTGGTTATGCAGTGTTGCAGGTCAACTACCGTGGCTCGACCGGATATGGTCGCAAGTTTTGGGAAGCCAGCTTCAAACAGTGGGGCAAGACCATGCAGGACGACATCACCGACGGCGCGCAATGGCTCATCAAGCAAGGGATCGCCGATCCGAAACGCATTGGCATTTACGGCGGTAGCTACGGTGGTTATGCCACGCTCGCGGGGCTGGTTTACACACCGGATCTTTACGCGGTCGGAGTTGACTACGTAGGAGTGTCAAACATCTTTACATTCCTCAAAGCGATCCCGCCCTACTGGAAACCGTATCTGGAAATGCTCTACGAGATGATCGGGGATCCGGAGAAAGACAAAGAGCTGTTGACGGCGGCTTCGCCTGTGTTCCACAGCAAGAACATCAAGGTGCCGTTATTGATTGCGCAGGGAGCAAACGACCCGCGCGTGAATAAAGGAGAATCGGATCAGATGGTGGCGGCTCTGAAGGCTCGCGGCATCGAGGTTCCGTACATCGTGAAAGCCAACGAAGGCCACGGTTTCGCGAACGAGGAAAATCGCTTCGAGTTCTACCGCGCGATGGAAGAGTTCCTCGGCAAGCACCTTGGTGGCCGAGTCGAGAAAGCCACGGAGTAAAACACGCGCGTGGCTGCGGCTCCGCCGGCGTATGTGAGGACCATCTTCGACATCGAGACCGTGCGTAACTTGTGCGCTGCAACCTCCGGCTCCGCCGCCCGATGTGAGAATGTCTTGAAGATCAACGCGATCGTGAAACTTGACTCGATCCGTTGCGGCGAATGGAACAAGTTCCAGGATCCGCTCCTGATCTTCGAGACTCATATCGGGCAGCGAAAGCCTGAGGAATAGATCAAGTTTGAATCTATGCGCATTTCGGATGCGAGGACGATCGAAACAGAGCGATTCGTCAGTGCAACAGCACATTGATCCGCGGATTCGGTTTGTTGTTGTCATAGAGCCTTCACGAGGCTCTTAATTAAGCACATCAACACGCGTAGCAGTAGCACA
>DATENQ010000050.1:0-8270 GCA_035275005.1 Pyrinomonadaceae bacterium
TCTCGAGGTGGTGCATGACAAAAGCTGAACTCGTCGAGGACGTAGCTCGGGCGGCTGAACTCACAAAGAAAGATGCCGAGCGTTTAGTCGAAATTGTTTTTGAAAGCATCATCGAAACCCTGAACCAGGGCGAGAAGATTGAGCTGCGCGGCTTTGGTAGTTTCCGCGTGCGCGAGCGTGGCGCGAGACGCGGCCGAAACCCGAAGACCGGCGATCCGGTCAGTATCCCCGCCAAACGAGTTCCATACTTCAAACCCGGCAAAGAACTTAAAGAACTCATTAACGACGACAATTCCAGCTCTCACGCGCCGGCGACGAATTCTGCACGTCCTATAGGCGATGACAACCGTCAGCCGCCGATCATGTAAGCTGCAATGGAAAGATTGTGGAGTCCCTGGCGCGCCAAATACATCGCTTCAGGCGTGGATGCACAGCGTGACGGTTGTGTGTTGTGTTTGATCGCAGAGCATCCTGAGGATGACGAGAAGAATTTCATTCTTCATCGCGGTCAGCATGGGTTTGTCGTTCTCAATATCTATCCCTACATCAGCGGGCACCTCATGATCGTTCCTTACCTGCACACCAGCGAGTTTGATTCGATGCCGAAGGAGATCACTGACGAGCTGATGGACCTGGCCAAGCGCTCTCAGACAGCTTTGCGCGAAGTCTATTCACCTGCGGGCTTCAACATGGGAATGAACCTTGGCGCGGCCGCCGGCGCAGGGATCACGGAACACTTGCACATCCACCTGCTGCCTCGCTGGTCGGGCGATACAAACTTCATGACGCCAATTGCCGAGACGCGCGTTCTCCCGGAAGACCTCGAAACAACCTACTCGAAGCTCCGACCGAAGTTTTAGCCGCAGATTTCACTGATTACCGTTTACCAACTTTGCGTGGTATTGCTTCGTCTTCGACTTCGCCGCCGCGGCTGATCGGGACTTCGGAGGGTTTGCTGTAGCTGATACCGCGTTCTTCGCTGTCGAGATTGCCTGCGGGCAATGGTGGCAGTGGGCCGGTGATGGCTGGTGGATTGAAACCGGGGTAATCGATGCGCGCGTGATAGATCGCCGTCAACGCACTAATCATCGCCTCGCGAATTGTAGTCAACTCCTGCAACGTCACGTCACACTCGTCGAGCTGTCCATCGCTGATGATCGCATCGACGATCTTGATCACGATCGCGCGAATGTTCTCCGGATCGGGACGCGCCAGCGAGCGTGCGGCTGCTTCACACGAGTCGGCGAGCATCATGATCGCCGCTTCCTTGAATTGCGGCTTTGGCCCCGGATAACGAAAATCAGCTTCGTCTATAGTCTCGTTTGGCTTGGCCTGGGCCTGAGCTTTGCGGAGGAAGTAGTGCAGGGTTCTGGTGCCGTGATGTTGCGGGATGAAATCCGCGATCTTAACCGGCAACCCGATCTCTTTCGCGAGCTTTGCGCCGTAAGTTACGTGACTCGTGATGATCTTCGCGCTTTGATACGGGCGCAGTCGATCGTGCGGGTTATCGCCTTGCTGGTTTTCGACGAAGTACTCAGGCGCCGCGAGTTTACCGATATCGTGATAAAGCGCTCCGATCCGGGCGAGAAGTGGATTTGCGCCGACAGCGCGACAGGCATCTTCAGCGAGTTGGCCCACCGCGTGCGAGTGTTGATTCGTGCCGGGCGCGCGCAGCGCGAGTTGGCCCAACACGGGCAGATCGGCGTTTGAGAGCTCGAGCAGTTTGACGTCCGTCAGTATGCCGAAGAGCGATTCATTGATCGGCAAGCCTCCTGCCGCAAACACGGCCGTCAATAGCCCTCCGATAAGTCCCGCTCCGGCCGCCATCAGAAATGTCCTCAACGTGAGCGGCTGTTCAGAATAGGCGATGAGCGCGATAGCCATCACCACGTTCACAGCGCTCACGAACAGACCCGCGAGGGTTACAGACTGGCGTTCCCGGTAACGTCCAATGCCGTAAATCGCGGCGGAACACGACACCATCGCGAACAAAGCTTTTTGCATACCACTGGGCGCTAGCATGCCCGCGAACAGCGCGGTGATGATTCCGGTGAGGAATGCGAGCTGGGTATCAACGAGCATTGCGACGAGCAGCGCAGCCGCAGCGAAGGGAATCGCGAAGTTCCAGATGATGGGATCGTTGAACGGCGGCTGCATTCGCGCCGCCACGCTCTCGCCGAACGTAAAGCCAACTCTCATAAGCGCCGTTTGAACGAGGATTGCCGAGCCAACCAGGGCGAACGCTTTCTGTTTACTCAAACTCAGCGGGCTGCCACCGCTCCGGTGCTCCGCAAACTTCCAGGCCGCCCAGTAGACTCCGATAACAACGAGCAACAGACCGAAGAAGTTGTGCCACGGCCTACCGGCGTTGCCGGCGCTCTTGATAGCCGCGATCTGAGCGAGAATGTTGGGCGTGACGGTGTCGCCTTCACGCGCGACTACCTGGTTACGCTTCAGAGAAATCACCACCGGTTGAAGCTGGTTCGCTTCTGTCTCGCGGGCTGCGGCGGTTGCCGTTTGGTCCAGCACGACATTGGGACGAATCAGGGGCGACAGTGCAGCAGTGAGCGCGGTCTTTTGTTCGAGCGACCAACCCTGAAGACCGACGATTCGCATCTCCAGACTTCTGCGGGCCGCCGAAAGCGACGTCATTCTCGTTCGCGGCGCTGGAAAAATCATTTGCGCCGCGGGACTGCGAACTCTGGAGTCGACTAGCACGATCTCCTGTTGCAGGCGATCTGCTTCGGTGTCGTCATAAACATAGCCCCCGCCGTTCTCGCGAATGATGGAAGTAAGGCGATCGAGATCGGTCTCGTCGAAGTCGTGCGAGATGATTGCCTGCGCTACTCCGGGACCACCCTCGCCACTCCAGACGGGAGATTTGTTCTGGCCCGACGTCGTTTGTTTCTGGAGATCGTCCCACGCGGAGCGAAAGCTTTGCACTGACGTTTCCGCCCGGCTCGAATCGTAGTTAAAGACAGGCCGAGTTGACTCTCTGGCAGCCGCTTTGCGCCTCTCCGTTTCAGCCAGGTCCACCGCGGTCACATCGGTTGGGGCGACAATCGATCGCCCAAGCACGTCGCCGAGTTTGTAATCTTCATTGAAACTGGTAGGCCGGCTGGACAGGAGAAGAAGGGTTGTAAGAAGGACGAGGACACCGCACCCAATGAGAAAGCGGGTTCGTGGTTGAAACACCTTGAGTGGGCGTGTCGCGTAAGCCAGTAGCTTGTCGCGCGCCTGACTTAACGGAGTCTTGAATCGTGGACGAAGCCCCATATGGCCTCAGGACATTTAAGCCACAAAAGTCACAAAGGAGTTATCGAATTGCTTGTAGCTCTCGATTCCTCGTCATTTGTGCATTATGCGACTTTTTGTGGCCCAGCACTGCTACTGCCTTTTCGAGTAAAGCGTCCAGCGTCGCTGGTTTAATGGCAGAGATAACGACTGTTTCGCTGCTATCAAGCTGGTGTGCCTGACGAACAGCCGCTTCGACAGTTTCGGGCTCGACTAAATCAGCCTTGTTGAGCGCGAGTATTGAGGGAATCTCTGCCAGTTTCAGCTCGGCCAGAATTCTCTTTACTGATTGGACCTGCTGCTCCCAACGCGGGTTGGAGATGTCTACAACATGAATCAGCAACCGGCTGTCGCCAATCTCCTCGAGCGTCGCGCGAAAAGCCGAGAGCAGATCCGGAGGCAGCGCGCGAATAAATCCCACTGTGTCGTTGATGATCACTTCCTGTTCGCGTGGCAGCCGCAGACGTCGCGAAGTCGGATCGAGCGTGGCAAACATGCGCTGCTCGGCGTGTACATCACTCTTTGTCAGTGCATTCAACAGCGTGGATTTGCCGGCGTTGGTGTAACCGACTATCGAGATCACCGGCAGTCCTTGCCTGGTGCGTCCCTTGCGACGTTCCTGGCGCCGTTGTCGTTGTCCTTCGATCTCGCGCTCGAGCCGGTTGATGCGATCGCGAACCCGACGTCGATCGGTTTCCAGCTTGGTTTCACCTGGGCCTCTGCCGCCGATGCCGCCTGCCAAACGCGAGAATGCCGAGTCCTGGCCGGCTATCAAACGTGGCAACAGGTATTTCAACTGGGCCAACTCGACCTGGATCTTTCCTTCTTTCGATTGTGCGCGCTGCGCGAAGATGTCGAGAATCAGCTGCGATCGATCGATGACTTTGAGATCCGTCGCTTCTGACAGGGAGCGCACTTGCGTAGGCGAAAGCTCGCTGTCAAAGACGAGCATGTCGGCGCCGAGCTGTAGTGCTCGAATGATGAGTTCGTCGAGTTTGCCTTTACCGAGCACCGTGCGCGGATCGATTGCCGTGCGACGTTGAATAATCTTGTCCTGGACCACGACGCCCGCCGACGCGGCGAGCTCGGCGAGCTCAGCCATCGACTCTTCAGCATCCGCCAGTGATCCGGTGGCCACGCCAACCAGTATCGTGCGGTCGCGTACTTCCGCGCGACGAGCGGTGTGGCGATTGCGCGCCATCTCTTCTTCGAGTGAATTGATGAGCGACTGAAAATCGAGATCGAGTTGCGAAGCGATTTTGGGTTCCAGGAATGCGTACAGCTCAGGAGTCGTGGCGTTGTCGAGCTCGCCTGCGTGCAGCGGTAACAAATGTGCGGCGCGCACGAGACCCGGCAGGCCCGATTCGGCATCGACGTCAATGGCAGCCATCAAGTCGAGACGCAGCAGCGCAAGGTCTGTTAAGTCGTCCTGCGTGAGCGGTTCGCCACGCAGGTGCGTGTGTACGCAACGAAGACCGCGAAACCTTCCCGAAGCGACGCGAACGCGTTTGAAGTCGGGCAGCTCGATGCGACGGTTGTCGCCGACCATCACATACTGGATGTGTCCCTGGCGATCGACGAGTGCGCCGATCTGTCTGCGTGTTTCGTGAGACAGCTCGCTGAGCTGCCGGGCAAATTCATGTGTGACGATTTGATTTGGAGGTATGCGCCGAGTGTACAGCTTTTCTATGCGCCGCAGTTGATTTGGTTTTAACCCCAGAGTATTGCCCAGAACGCTGCTAATGGAAGTATCCTCTCAGGCGGCGGATTATAACATAGTGCTGTCACGGGCTTCGCCGAATCGGGCCTTTTTGTGCTTAGTCGCCGCTGGCAGTATTATGAACGACTTTTATGACCAGTATCGCGAAAATCACCAATATAGATCCTGCCTACGGAATTGCCGGGGGCGAGATCATGATCGACTGCGAGGGCTTTGATACGACCGAGCCGTCTGGCTGTATGGTCACGATCGGAGATGCGCCGGCTCAGATTGTCGCCCTTAGCCCGCGCAGGGTGCTGGCAGTCGTGCCCGAAACAAAAGGCGGCAGGGTCGAAGTGAGGCTCAGCAGCAGGGGCGATTTGAGCGAACCCCGGTTTGTTACGGTCGCGAAGAAACTCGCCGGGGATCTTCATCCGGTCGCGAACCCTGCTTTTGACCCTGATGATGGCGCACTATTTGTCACGCGTTCCGGATCGCGAGGCGAGGAACTGCCGGTGACGCTTTTTCGGATCGATATCAGCGGCGATGTTTCGGAGTACTCGGGCGACATCTCGAATCCGACCGGCATTGCGTTTAGTCCCGATGGGCAGATGTTTGTCACGAGCAGGCTCGAAGGTGTGGTTTACAAGTTGACGCCGTTCAAAGATGCGATTGCGTTCGCGCGCAATCTCGGAGTCGCTACCGGGATCGCTTTTGATAGCCAGGGCTTGATGCACATCGGCGATCGTACGGGGACGATCTTTAAAGTGAACGGCATCGGCGAGGAACGTGCGTGGATGCAGATTGAGCCGTCGGTTTCGGCGTTTCACCTCGCGTTTGGTCCGGATGATTCGCTGTATATCACCGGCCCAACGGTCACGAGCTTCGATTCGATCTGGCGCATCAATCCGGATGGCGATGTTGATATCTTTTTCAAAGGTCTCGGGCGGCCTCAGGGACTTGCGTTCGATCGTGACGGGAACTTGTATGTAGCCGCTTCGCTTCGTGGCCGGAGAGGGATCGTTCGCATTTCTCCGGATGGTACCGAGGCGAAACTGGTCGTAGCCGGCGTCAACCTGGTTGGGCTCGCGTTCAGCGCCACTGGAGAGATGGCGGTCGTTTCGATCGATTCAGTTTACAGTTTGCCAACACAGATTAAGGGAACACTTTTACGCGGCTGAAAGTGTTTCACGTAAAGACGCCAAGAAGAAGCAAAGACGCAAAGAAAGCACGCCTTAGCGCCTTTGCTTTCTTTTGCGCCTTTGCGTAAGAACTTTGACAGTCGCTGATCAGAATTGCTAAGTTGATCCCTCTGTCTTGCTCTGCAATGTTAGTGCGGGTGTGCCTGTTTGAGTCCCGAACAACTGATTCCTAACCTTGTGATTTACCTGGTTGTGCTGCTGCTTGCAATCTCGGCACACGAGGCTGGGCACGCCTGGATGTCTTACAAGTTTGGAGATGACACAGCGTATTTGCTGGGACGCGTCACACTCAACCCGGTGGCGCACACCGATTTAATCGGAACGCTGCTGCTGCCGGTGATAAATTTTGTTGTCGCCGCGGCTGGCGGAAGGCCATTTCTGCTCGGATGGGGGAAGCCTACGCCTGTAAACCCGCTCCGCTGGCGCCAAAAAGATCTCGCGAATGTGATGGTTTCGATTGCAGGTATCCTGGCAAACATCCTGCTCGCGACCATCTCTTTTATTGTGATCAAGGTGCTCCTCAACATGGGTTATTTTCACACGGGAGAAGGATTGCAGGAGCCGGTGGCGCTGTTCCTCGACCGCATGCTTTCAATGAACATCTCCCTCGCGGTATTTAACCTGCTACCTTTTCCGCCACTCGACGGTAGCAAGGTGCTGGGATCTATCCTGCCGCAAAGTGTGCAGCCGGCCCTGGAGATGCTCGAGCAGTATGGCTTCGTGATTCTGATCGTGCTGCTGTGGACCGGTTTTTTTGGCGTGATCATCAACCCAATCCTGAACGTGGTGTACTCTTTCTTATAGTATGACCAAACGAATTCTTAGTGGCGCGCAACCCACCGGCAACGTACATCTTGGAAATTACCTCGGCGCGTTGCGTAACTGGGTTGCTTTGCAGCACGAGTACGAGAGCTTCTTCTGTATCGTGAATCTGCACGCCATTACGATTCCCCACGATCCTAAGTTACTCGTTGAGAAGACAAGAGACCTGGCGCGGATGTATGTCGCTGTCGGAATCGATCCGCAGGTCTCCACTATCTTCATACAGTCAGACGTGACTGAACACGCCGAGCTCACCTGGGTTTTGAACTGCGTGGCGCGCATGTCCGAGCTCGAGCGCATGACGCAGTTCAAAGACAAAGCTCGCAAGCAGCAGGAAAACATCACTGTCGGCTTGTTTGACTATCCGGTGCTGATGGCCTCCGACATTCTGCTTTATCAGGCCGATCTGGTGCCGGTCGGCGACGATCAACGACAACATCTCGAGTTGACTCGCGACCTGGCAATCAGGTTCAACCGCGATTACGGCGAGACGTTCAAAGTGCCGGACGGTTACATTCCGAAAGTCGGCGCGCGCATCATGTCTTTGTCGGATCCGTCGAAGAAGATGTCGAAGTCTGACGACGATCCAAATGGCTGCGTTTTGTTGATGGACGACGCTGACACGGTCCAAAAGAAGTTCAAGCGCGCGGTGACGGATTCAGGGACAGAGATCCGGTTCAATGAGTCGCGACCGGCAATCAACAACCTGCTCGAGATTTATCACCTCATCACCGGCAAGTCGACTAATGAAGTTGAAGATCATTTCGCGGGCAAGGGTTACGCGCAGTTGAAGGGTGACCTGGCCGACGTGACCATTGAGTTTCTGCGTCCGATTCAGCAGCGCGTGCGAGAGATTACCGAGGACCGACTCGATGCGATCCTGGACCAGGGACGTGACAAAGCCAAGCAGGTTGCCAGCCAAACTCTCAAGCGGGCGTTTCAACTGTCCGGCTTAGGGCGAAAGCGGGCCACGGATTAACACGGAGTTTAAGCCACGGATAAACGCGGATCTGATGGACGAAGATACGCCAATTGAACAGCCTGCCGCCCCGCTGAACGTAGCCGGGGCAGTGCCGCAAATCGTCTCCGACGACACCACGGACGATCTCAAGATCCTGCTCGGCGAGTTTGAAGGTCCTTTGGATCTGCTGCTGCACCTCATCCGGCAGGAGCACGTCAGTATCTACGACATTCCAGTCGCGCGCATCACCGACGAGTATTTGCGTTACCTGCGCGTAATGCAGGAAATGGAC
>DATENQ010000051.1:0-5755 GCA_035275005.1 Pyrinomonadaceae bacterium
AAGCGGGGGCAAGCCCCTCTTCCTGACTTGTTCTCTTTCACGTTGTTCATGACTTCTTCATTTGTGCCTTTGTGCCTTTTTGTGGCTATTACTCTTTTGCGGCTCTCAATGCTGCTGCCAGTTTGGGGGCGTGGGCGTCGATGCTGTAGTGCTGGACCGCGAAGGTGCGGCCACGGTTGCCCATGCGGCGGCGCAGAGGTTCGTCGCTTAATAATCGCGAAAGGTGCGTGTACCAGTCGTCGTCTGTTCGTGCTACGAAGTGTGTTTCGTTTGTCTCGGCAATGTCCTGACATGCTCCTACCGGGCTAACGACAAAGGGAACTCCGACCGCCATGTACTGAACGGCTTTGAAGCATGATTTTCCGACTGACCAGTTGTCTTCAACAATCGGGTAGATCCCGATGTCGAGCGACTGGAAGTCGGCGATCTCCCGGTCTAACTTCCACGGCAGGTTCTCGATTTCAACACCGGGGATCGAGACGTTGTCTTCACCAGTGCCGACTAAACGCAATCGGAATCGACAATCACGCGCCAATCGCTCAAGAACGGGAAAGATCGATTTCACATAAGGAAACGTCGAGTGTGTACCGATCCAACCGATAATGGGCACGTCAGCAGTCTCACGTTCAGCTAAGGGTCGAAACTGCGTCGTATCGACTACGGTCGGAATCACTATCGCCTCTCGTCCCTTGCTTTTCACGTACGCAGCGATCTCGCGATTGCCACACGTCACCAACCGCGACCAGCGAATCAGATCGTTCGTCTTGCTGAACCATTTCAACATGCTGCCGAGACGTCCATACGTCGGGCTCTTATACGAGACGTAAGTCGCGTCATCGAGATCGAGCACCATCGGACAGTGGTGCAGGTTTATCACTAGCCATTCCATCACCGGTGGCCCAATCATCATCGCTTCACGCTGCACGAACACTACATCCGCCTTGCGCGCGCGCCACAACTCGCGCACGCGACGAACCGACGCGAGCGCCAGTCCTGCTGCCGTGCGGGGCCACTGCGAGCGGTTGTAAAGCGATCCGTGTAGTCGGGAATCGAGAAAGGGGTAGACGGAAAGTTCAATACCCTGCTGGGCCAGAGGCTCGATGAATTGGATCATTCGGAAACGGGTTGCCGCGGCCTCAACCGGGTATGTGGCCAATCCCAACACTTTCATGAGGCATAGCTTTCCGGCTTTTGACCGGTTCCGAGCCAACCGAAATTGGGAATCACCTGAAACTTCTTCAAACCCGCGCTGCTTAGCCACGCTTCGACTTCCGTCTTTGTGTAGCGGTTTTCGATCGGAGCTGAAAATCGATCGAGCTGGTCGTTTACACAAACGCGGAAAGGAAGCACTGCATACTGTTTCATCGGCATGCCCGCGGCGACAGAGCGTAGCGCAGGCACGCGCTTCATTATCTGGTACGGCCAGACGAAAAAGAGGAACGCCGCGAGCGCGCTCGGATACGCGAGTGCGTGAACAGCCCAATGAGGCAGTCGCGTTGTCAGGTTGCGCGTCGAGTTGACCGCGCGCAGCAGTGCCGACTTGATCGATCGGCGCTCCGGTTGCCAGTAGAGATAGATCTGGATCTCGCCGCCGGGTTTCAGGTAGCGCAGCAGGTTCTGAAATGCGGCTTCGGGATCGGGCAGATGATGAAGCACGCCGATCGAGTAGATGAAATCAAAACTCTCCAGAGGAAACGGCGGGTTGTGCAGATCTGCCTGGACGACGTGGACGTTGTCGAGTGAAGCCGTGTTCTTTCGTGCGACTTCGGCTGCGGGACCGAGATCGATGGCCCACACTTCACGCGCGTATTTGCCGGCGTAGTAAGCGAAGCGCCCGTTGCCGCAGCCGGCGTCCAAAACCTTTTTGCCTTTGAAGAAGTCAGTGTTGTGCGGCTGCATGTAGTCGAGAAACTGCTTTTCCCATTCCGCGTACATTTCCGGGAATCGTTGCCATTCGTAGCCGAAGCTCAGGGCGGTTTTTGCTTGTTTGGCGTCGAAGGTGGAGGCGGCGTCGTTTTGGAGTGCGGAGCGGATCGCAGGCAGTAACATGCGTGGGATGCCGTTCTCGATCGGGAAAGTGAGATTGCAGGAAACACACGTCAGTTTAGAGTCGAGAGTGCCATTGCAACTTGGACATCGAAGAAATATTTCAGCCACGGATTACACGGAAAAGACGGATTTATACAAATGAGCGTAGCGCTCGGCGCCAACGGTTTCCAGATCGAATACTTCTTCGGCGATTGAACGCGATTTCATCTTAACGTTTGGATCATTAATGGCTACCTCGATGGCTGTCCAGGCGGCGTCGAAGTCTCGATCCTTGAAGTCATCGATCACGATGGCCGGCAGGGCATCCGAGTCTCCGATGCCTGAGTTGATCACGATCGGCAGACCGCACGCCAGATATTCAGCATTCTTCGTTGGCGACGACGCCAGTTTCGAAAAGCAGCGTTTAATGAATGAGATACCAACATCGCCGGCAGCTAAGTACGAAGGCATCTCCTTTGGAGCAACGGAGTGAATCGAAAAATTGTCCGCACTGATTCCCCGAGCACTCATTAGTTGTCGGACTCGTTCGCGACTGCCCATTGTAAGCCAAAGCAGGTGCGCATCTTTTTGTTTTCGGACTACGCTCGCGAAAAAGTCGGCCATCTCTTCGGTCAGGTACCAGCCGTCAAGCGAGCCGCTGTAAACCAACGTCAATCGATCGCCCAGATTCAGCTCCGACCGCAATCGCGCACGCTGTTCTTCATCAAACTTGAATAACGAAAGATCCACGCAGCACGGCACGACTGCGTGATGTATCTCACGACCTTTCAAGCCGTCCCACTCTTTGATGATGGGCCAGATCCGCTCAGTCAAAGTAACGACCGCATCCGTGGCTGCGAAGATCCGCCGCTCTACGGCTTTTGTGATGCGATAACGCAACCCGCCTTTGGGCCAGTGCCGCGCATCGACGTACTCTTCAGCCATCAAACCGCGCACGTCGAAGATCATTTTGATCCCAAACTTTCGCTTCAACGCAAGCGCGATCGTCGCCGGAATGTGGGAGCGCGCGTGTACCATCTCAATCTTGTTTCGTCGCACAAGATCGCTCGCATAACGAATTCCGGCGAAGACATCGTAGGTTGTTGCTGGAAGTGATGGTCGCTGGTGATAGCGCAGCCAGTGCCACTCGATCCCTTGTCCCGCGAGCTCACGTTTCAGTTCGTCACAAGCACGCTGTCCATCAACAGTAAACGCCTTCTCTCTCTCAAAACTCAGCAACGTAAACTTCACACCGCGCTTTGCCAGCTCGCGCAGGTACGGTAGCACCTGCGTCTGGCCTAACGGCTCAAGCATACCGTTGTACGAAATGAATAGAACTCGCCTGTTTAGCACGCCATTTCTTGGCTCAAAGGCCGAGACTTCTCGAGCTCCGCGGCTATCCAATGGTAGGTCCGAGCTAATCCTTCCTCCAGTGAGATCGACGGTTCCCAATTCAGGACTTCGCGCAAACGAGTATTGTCGCTGTTGCGGCCTCTGACTCCCTGCGGCTTCGTCACATCGTAACGCTTGCCAATCTTTTTGCCCGCGATTCCCGCTACCATATCCACCAATTCATTGACGGAGATCATGCGGTCCTGGCCGAGATTTAAAGGCTCGCGATGGTCGCTGCGCATCAACCGGTAAATCCCCTCGACGCAATCGTCGATGTAACAGTAGGAACGCCGCTGCTCGCCGTCTCCCCAAACTTCAATCTCATCTCCATCATTCGCGACAGCTACTTTGCGACAAATCGCGGCCGGTGATTTCTCTCGTCCGCCGTCATAAGTTCCGAGCGGGCCGAAGATGTTATGAAACCTGACGACACGCGTGTCGAGACCGAAGTCTTCCGTGTAATGACGACAAACGCGCTCCATGTAAAGCTTCTCCCAACCGTAACCGTCTTCGGCATCGGCGGGATACGCGTCCGTTTCCTTCAACGGCGTGACGTCAATTCCACTTTGCAGGTGCAGCGGATAAATGCAGGCGCTCGACGTGTAGAGATAACGCTTAACACCGCTGATGCGCGCGGCTTCGATCGTGTTGAGATTGATGAGCGTGTTGTCGCGAACGATTACGGCCTTGTTGTTTTCGATAAACCCGATGCCGCCCATGTTGGCCGCGAGACCGTACACTTCGTCGATCTCGTGCGTCGCTCGCAGGCAGTTTTCCGGCGCGGTCAAATCGAGCAAAAGAAACTCACCGGCGCGCGTAGAATCAAACTCAGGCGTCTTGATATCGACGCCTCTGACCCAGTAACCACGATCGACAAGGTAATTGGTCAAATGGTGGCCGATGAACCCGCCGGCGCCGGTCACCAACACTCTGGGCTGTTGCGACATGAGGGACGTTTCCTACAGTTTAAATTCCTGGATTGCGTGAACGACGTACTCCTGTTGCTCCGCCGTGAGCTCGGGATACAACGGGAGAGCGAAAGTTTCGCGCGCAGCTTTCTCTGCTTCGGGAAACTCGCCTTCCGTGTAGCCCAGGTATGCGAAGCATTCCTGCAAGTGCAGCGGAATCGGGTAATAGATCTTGGTCGCGACGTCGCGCGCTTTCAAGTGCTCCATCAGCGCGTCGCGATGCTCGGGAACGCGGACGACGTATTGATGAAAGATGTGACGGCTATCGGGCTTGATGAACGGAGGATCGAGCTTGAAGCTTAGCTTCGCTCCTTCCAGCAGGTGTGAATAGTTTTGTGCTTTCTGTGCGCGTGCGTTGGACCAGCCATCCAGGTGTGGCAGCTTGGTGCGCAGCACCGCAGCCTGAAGCGCGTCGATGCGACTGTTGAGTCCGACCTCGATGTGTTGATACTCGGTTAGACCGCCGTGTACGCGCAGTCGTCGCACGCGCGCCGAGAAATCAGGATCTCCTGTGGTAATGATCCCCGCGTCGCCGGCGGCCCCAAGGTTCTTAGTCGGATAGAAACTAAAACAACCCGCGACACCCATCGAACCCGCGCGGCGTCCGCGATCTTCCGCGCCGATAGCCTGTGCCGCGTCTTCGAGCACGACGAGATTTTTCGATTTGCACAGCGCGAGTATCTTGTCCATGTCGGCACACTGGCCGTACAAGTGGACCGGAAGCACAACGCGCGTTCGTGAAGTAATTGCCGCCGCGATGTGGTCGACATCAAGGTTGTAGGTCAAGGGATCGATGTCGACGAAAACAGGTCGCGCCCCCAATCGTGCGATCGCACTGCCGGTGGCGAAAAAACTGAACGGCGTCGTAATGACCTCATCACCCGGGCCGACGTTCAAAGCCATCAGCGCCAGCAGCAACGCATCGGAACCCGAAGCACAACCGATCGCTTCCTTCGTCTGGCAATACGCGGCGACTTCCGCTTCGAGCGCCGCGACTTCAGGGCCCATCACAAAATGCTGCGTCTCAAACACTCGATCAACCGCGAGGCGCACCGCATCCCGTATCGATGCATACTGCGCCTGCAAATCTATTAATGGAACCTTCATGCCTCAAAAGTTTTTTCACGCAAAGGCGCAAAGATGCAAAATTAACTTTGCTTCTTTGCGCCTTTGCGTGAAACCTGTCTTACTTTCTATACAGTTTCTCCCGCACCCTGAGCGCCATCGGCGTCGGATTCGTAGTAGTGGGAATAGTAACGAGAATAGTAGTAGTCGTCGCGCGCATCGACCTTCACGTTGTTCAGCACCACGCCAAACACGTGCGCGCCGACGTCGAGCAGTTGCTGCTTGGCGCGTCGCACCACGGC
>DATENQ010000052.1:0-9715 GCA_035275005.1 Pyrinomonadaceae bacterium
TGGACCGCGTGATGGAGGCTGTACACAAAAGATTATCCAGCCACAAAGAGGCAAAAAAACACAAAATGAATTAATTCATACTGAGTGTTAATTTTTTCTTTTGTGCTTTTTGTGCCTCTTTGTGGCTCTTCTACTTTGTGCTTTTTGTGGCTCTATGAGAAGAGGCGGAACGTGGATTCAGCGTTGGCGAGTGCCGCTCGGCTTTTTATGCGCCGCGGCGTTTATATTTTTCGCCAAGCCAACACCCAAAGCATTGCTCATCGGAGCGTCAGTGTCTTTGCTCGGCCTGGCACTGCGTGCGTGGGCGGCCGGACACATCCGAAAAAATGCGCAACTCGCCACTTCCGGTCCCTACGCTTTTACTCGCAATCCACTATACCTCGGCAGTTTCCTTCTCGGTCTCGGCTTCACGATCGCTTCCGGTCGACTGCTCCTCGGCCTGCTGTTTGCCGCGCTGTTTCTTGGCATCTATTTACCGGTGATGCGCGTCGAAGCCACGACCATGGCGGAGCTCTTTGGCAAGGACTTTGAAACTTACAGGCGGGCCGTTCCCCTGTTCTTTCCTCGATTTACACCCTTTCGCCAAAACGAGTCGGCTGGAAACAGTTTCGATGGTACGCTTTATCTTCGGTACCGCGAATATCGCGCCGCGCTCGGGCTCATCGTCGCGTGGGGTCTGTTGCTGATTAAGATTTACTACTTCTAATGAACTTGAGAAGAATTTCCAGTATTGTCTTACTCGCGATCCTCGTCGCGTTCAGTGTGTCGTCGGCGCGCGCTCAGCGTGTCGAGTCGCATGCAGCCACACGACATTTCGAGCTTGGCGAAGAGCTGTACTTCGAAGCGGAATTCTCGCGATCGCTTTTGCGCAATTTGGACGTCGCCGAGCTTAAGTTTCGCGCAGCGCGAACGCCTCTCAGCGAGACGTCCGAATCCGCGGCATCAAAGCTCTATGCATTAACGCTCAGCGCCGACGTCGAAAGCAAAGGCTTCTTCCCTCGCCTGTTCAATCTGAAATTTCGCGAGCGCGTCGAATCCACAGTCGAGCCGGCCTCTTTCACCGTGCAGCGAACAACGATTCTCGACGAGAAGGGCAAAAGAGTTCGCACTACTGAATCGACGTTCGACCGAACGAAGGGCAAGATGACCTGGACTTCGCGCGATCCGAACAATCCGTCAGCTGAACCGCGACACGCGATCACTGACTTCTCCGGACAGCTGCAGGACGTACTGTCAGCGATCTACTTCATCCGCACCGTGCCGCTCGAAGTGGGAAAGACTTTTGAAGTCTTCATCGGCGATGGCGGCAAGGTTTACAAAATCCCGGTCAAGGTGGTTGAGCGGAAACGGATGAAGACCATTCTTGGACGCGTTAACGTGCTGCGTGTGAATCCGGAGTTGTTTGGACCTGAAAGACTGATCGAGGACGAGAAGGGTGAGTTCACGATGTGGGTCACTGACGACGCGCAACGCATTCCCGTCGGCGGACGAGTAAAGACCGATTACGGCACGTTTGATATCAAGCTGAAACGCATCGTCAAGCCGGGCGCGGTAGCGGCGGGTGAATGAGCTCTCCGCTGATCATTGGTCACCGCGGCGCGTCCGCGGTGGCGCCGGAAAACACGATGGCGGCTTTTCGCGAAGCCATCGCTGCCGGAGCCGACGGAATCGAGTTTGACGTTCGCTTAACACGTGACCATGTTCCTATCATTATTCACGACAGCACACTTCATCGCACCGCCGGATTACCTCATCGCATCGCCGATTTAAGCTCGTCCGAGCTCAAGAGCATAGACGTCGGTAGTTGGTTTGCGCGCAAGAAAAACCTCCCGGCCGGATCATTCGCAAACGAAAGCGTTCCCAGCCTGCGGGAGTTGTTCACGCTGTTTGAGTCAAACAATCTGACGCTTTGTTTGGAGATGAAGTGCGACTCGGTGGAGGAGTACACACCGCTCGCGCAAGAGTGTTCCTGGTTGATCAAGGAGTACGGTTTTAAGGATCGAGTGATCGTCGAGTGCTTCAAGATAGCGGCGCTTGCGGTAGTCAAACAGATCGATGCAGGAATCAAAACGGCAACGCTCTTTGAGCCCTCGCTTTCGACGCCGCCGGTGTTAACCGATCGAAAGATAATCGAACGAGCAACAGCAGTCAGGGCGTCGTACCTGGCGTTACACTATCGCCTCGCGCGCCAGAGTCTCGTGGATAAAGCGAAACTTGCCGGACTGAAAGTAGCTCTTTGGACGGTGGACGACCCGACCTGGATCGAACGCGCGCGAGCAATGGGCATTGAGGCTTTGATTACTAATGACCCCGCCGCTATGCTGGCTCATCGATGACTCGTCCCCTGGCTCAGCTCAACCGATTTTTCGTCTCGCCGGATTTTTCAGTTTACTACCGCAGGGCCAGGCAGCTTCTCTGGCAAAACCAGGCGACTTCGGGCTATTCACTGCTCGCGACATTGAACGGCCAAGTCGACTACAACGTCGATGGTAAATCCACATCTCTCGCCGCGTCTGAATCAGTAATGCTCGAACCGAATACCAACGTCATTGCCAAAGGTCGTCAGGTTGAGCTTCTGTTTCTGACGTTCTCAGCGTCGCTGGTGATTCAACACGCGACAGCAATGCGATTGATCCCGCCGAAGTCAATCGTCACCTTCACAACTGAACACATCAACGGCGATCAACGAGCAGATGCGCTGCTGGCAGAATTCGTCTCGGAACTTGCAGGTGAGAAACCCGGCAAGGAGATCGTGATGCGTGCGTTAGTCGAACAAGCACTGGTCCACCTGCTGCGAAACTACTCCACGCCGCGTCTCTCTGAAGATCTCGAGCTCTCTCGCGTAGGTCTAGTGGACAGACGTATTCGCCGTTCGGTTGAATTGATGCATACTCAACTCGATCAGGATCTCACATTAAAGGCACTCGCCGCCGCGTCATATCTTTCCCCATTTCACTTTGCGCGTCTCTTCAAGAAGCTCACCGGATCGTCGCCACATAATTACCTCGCCGGTATTCGCGCAACCAGGGCGCAGTTGTTACTCGCGGAAACCGATCTCTCCGTAACGGAGATCGGCACGCGCGTCGGCTATCTCAGCGGCAGCCACTTCACCAAAGCCTTCCGCATCGCCACCGGCGCCACTCCACGCGAATTTCGCAAGAGCCTTGTTTCCAGCTAGCCACAAAAAGCACAAAAACAAAGGTGGGCCTTAAATCCATCTCAGAAAACTTTTGTGCTTTTTGTGGCTAGTTCTTTCTGTGCTTCTTTGTGGCGAGCAATGCGTCGCCAATAATGCGCAAGATTTGTCAGTTGAGATCGCCTGCTCGCCAGTATCATCTTCAAAAACTTTCATAGGAGAACATGAGATGCCAGTTGCGAAGCAAGTAGAGCTCAGTCCAGCCGAAGGAAAGCTCGGTGTGCTACTCGTAGGTCTCGGCGCAGTCAGCACTACCTTCATCGCGGGCGTCGAAGCCATCAAGAAAGGTTTCGCGCAGCCTATCGGCAGCCTGACTCAGATGGGAACGATTCGTCTTGGTAAACGAACCGACAATCGTGTTCCGCTGATCAAAGACTTCGTGCCACTGGCCCAGCTCAAGGATCTCGTCTTCGGTGCGTGGGACATCTTTCCCGACTCAGCATACGACGCGGCACTCAACGCCGGCGTGCTCGAAAAAGAATTGCTGGCCCAACTTAAGGAACCGCTGCGCAAGATTCGCCCGATGAAAGCTGTCTTCGATCAGACGTACGTGAAACGCCTCAGCGGCACGAACGTCAAAACCGGGAAGAATAAGTTTGAGCTCGCGCAACAGCTCATCGACGAGATCGCGGCATGGAAGCGCAAAAACAAATGCGCGCGCGTAGTGATGATATGGGCCGCTTCCACCGAGATCTTTTTGAAGCCACACGCAGTTCACAAAACCATCGACTCATTCGAGCAGGCAATGCGCGACAACCACAAAGCGATCGCGCCCTCGATGCTCTACGCGTATGCCGCGCTCAAATCAGGTATTCCCTTCGCCAATGGTGCGCCGAACTTAACTGTCGACATCCCGGCTCTGATGTCTCTGGCCGACAAAAACAAGCTTGCGATCTGTGGCAAGGATTTTAAGACCGGCCAGACGCTGATGAAGACGATCATCGCCCCCGGACTGAAGTCGCGCATGCTCGGCCTGCACGGCTGGTACTCGACGAACATCCTCGGCAATCGCGACGGCGAGGTGCTTGACGATCCCGACTCCTTCAAGACAAAAGAAGAGTCGAAGCTGTCGGTCCTCGAATATATCCTCCAGCCTGAGGTCTATCCGAGTCTCTACAAAGACTTCTCACACGTAGTCAGGATTAACTACTATCCGCCGCGCGGCGACAACAAAGAAGGCTGGGACAACATCGACATCTTCGGCTGGCTCGGTTACCCGATGCAGATCAAGATCGACTTCCTCTGTCGCGACTCGATTCTCGCCGCGCCGATCGTCCTCGATCTGGCGCTCTTCCTTGATCTCGCGCAACGAGCCGGCATGAAGGGCGTGCAGGAGTGGCTGTCGTTCTACTTCAAATCTCCGCAAACCGCGCCCGGTTTGTATCCGGAGCACGACATCTTCATTCAGTTGATGAAACTCAAAAACACGCTGCGACATCTGCGTGGCGAGGATTTGATCACTCACCTGGGGCTCGAATATTACGATTAAGAAATCTCACGCAAAGGTGCAAAGATGCAAAGAAAAAGGCGCTGATTCGACTTGGCGCTCGTCTTTCCATCTTTGCGCCTTTGCGTGAAAACGTGTTCGTGCGCGTGAAAACGTGCAATTATTGTCAGTTAAATCTTGACAGGAAATGTCAGGCAGTAGTTAACATTAGCAGCCGGTCGCCTCCACGAACCCCCTCAGGGTCAATTTGGCGAACCTTAAGATGTTGCCAGTGCATCAATTTAATGTGCGGATCGTTCCTTGCTTGTAAGGCAATGGGCCAAAAGCCCGAAGGAGCGAGCCGATGTTAGCTGAATGCGAAGTGACTAGAATAACGGACATGAATAATACAGGTACAGTTTTCCTCGATCCCGATCAAAAGAGCCCGCGTGCTCAGGATTTTGAGGAGCGATTGACCGCGCGGATCGTGGGACAAGAGCGCGCTGTTCGACGTATGAGTGGCCTGTATCAGATTTTTCTGGCAGGCATGAATCCTCCAAATCGGCCGATCGGCACGATGCTGTTTCTGGGACCTACGGGCTCCGGAAAGACTCGCGTGATCGAAGCTGCCGCCGAGGTCCTTTACGGCGATCCGAACGCGGTCGTCAAAATCGACTGCGCGGAGTTTCAGCACTCACACGAGATCGCGAAGCTGATTGGCTCGCCTCCGGGATACCTGGGTCATCGTGAAACATCGCCGATGCTCACTCAGGAGAACCTCGATCGGATGCATACGGATGACATGAAAGTGTCGCTCGTGCTGTTCGACGAAATCGAGAAAGCTTCGGACAGCTTGTGGCAGTTGCTGCTCGGTATTCTCGATAAGGCGACGTTGACTCTGGGTGACAATCGTCGCGTCGACTTCTCGAAGTCGATGGTGATTATGACGTCGAACCTTGGCGCTCGCGAAATGTCGGAGCTGATTTCAGGCGGCATTGGTTTCGCACCGGGCAAAGGCTCGAAGACGCCAAACGACACCGAAGTAGATCAGAAGATCTATCGCACGGCGGTCGAAGCAGCGCGACGCAAGTTCTCGCCTGAGTTCATGAACCGCATCGACAAGGTGGTGGTCTTCCGTTCATTGAAAGAGCATCATCTGCGACAGATCCTCGATCTCGAATTGCAGGCGGTCCAGGATCGCATCATGCAATCCGCGGGAACGAAATTCGTCTTCCAGTGCTCCGAAACAGCGAAAGACATGCTGATGAAGGAAGGACTGGACTACAAATACGGCGCACGTCACCTGAAGCGAGCGGTCGAGAGATTTTTGGTGTACCCGCTGTCGAACCTCGTGGCCACTGGTCAGATCGGTTTGGGAGACCTGGTTCACGTCGACGTTGATGGAATAAAGAACCGGCTGGTCTTCTCGAAGAGCTCGGGCGGCGCTTTGATTCACGAAATGGCGCAGGGCGCCGCGTCGACTGACAGTTCGAGTGAATCGCTGTCGGGTGGAGTTGGAGTACCGATTCCGGGAGCTTCAAAAGCCGCGAAGAAGGGACACGGCCGCGGCGAGAAAGTTGAAAATTAGCCAACGAATTAACGATGGACTTAAGGCGGATCAGGTATTCTGATCCGCCTTTTCGTTATCCGCGGCTTAGTTTTATCAAAGCCTCGTGAGCTAGTCTTGATAAGTAAGGATCTGCTGCCGTTGACGCCGCGCGCAAAGCCGGCTCAGCGGCGGGATCGCCGATGAGACCTAGCGATCGGGCCGCCTCACGCCGCACGTCCGAATGAAGTTTTTCATTATTTAATGAAGAGACTAACGCCGCTGTGCCGGCGCGACTCTTGATCTGTCCCAGCGCGACCGCGGCAGCGCGGAGAACAAAGACGTTTGGTTCCCGCTTTGGTTTCTTCTTTACGGGCGCTGACAGTTCCGGCGCGAGAGTACCGACGAGCGCGATGACCCCTGCTTCGTCACCGATTTGGCCCAACGCAACCGCCGCCGCACCTCGCACGCCGTCTTCTTTATCGTTCAACAACAGCTCGCTCAACGCAGCAGTCGCGCTACGGCTCCGTGTCAGACCAAGCGCGTAAGCTGTTTCGCGTCGCACGAATTCGTCTTTGTCATTCAGTAACGGCAACAGGTGTGGAACGCTCTCTTCACCGCCGATCGATAGAATCGACTTCGCCGCCGTCGCGCGAACAATGGCAGCTTCGTCTTGCAGAGCCGGAAGAGTTGCGCGCGACGCCGCTGCCAGATGCATCGTGCCGAGTCTCATCACCGCGTCGCGACGTTCCTCAACATCGCTCGAGCCTAAACGCTGCTGTTGTTTTTGGATTTCGAGTTGAACGGGCGTGAGGTTGCGAGCGTCCTGCGCAAAAGTGACAAAGCAAGATAACCACAAAAAGGTACAAAGCGCGCAAATGGATTTAATCTTTGGGCCTTTTGTGCTTTTTTGTGGCTGCATTCAACTGTAAGCGCCTACTCTCGCCGCGGCTCGCTTTTCGGCTTTGCGGCGCGCTGCCTCCCATTCGAAAGCCTGGCGAGCACGACGATTCTCACGAGCATCGACCAACGTGGCCAAAAGCTCGTCTTCCCCAACTGAAGGCGCAGTCCTGGCTCGTTTCTTGGATTCCATCGTCGAAACGTAATCCAAAACCTCGCCCACCTCGGATTCACTTAATGCCTCAAGTTTCACAGCAAGAAACTGGCGTTGGTTCACGTTGTTGGCCATTTTCGTGCTCCTTCTGTTTGTTAGATTGGGCGGTAAGCGGGAGGGACACTATACAACACTATCTGGAGGATTTGCCAGAATTTGCGGGATTTATCCCGTGACTAGTCGATGCGGGAGGCCAGACTATGAACGGTATCTACGATCAATACCGCGATCGGAGGATAGAAAATCAGATCGAGAACGATGCTTGAATGCACGGCAATAACGCGATCGCGAAACAGCAGCGTCACGTCGCCGAAGAAGTCCTGCATGTGCGAACCGATGTATAAACCAATACCGAGGCTCAGAGCGTAACCCACGAGAAGAAACGTGTAAGCGGAGAAGCGCGTAAACGGCTGTTCCGGTAATGCCTCCTGCTGAATGATCGATCCCTGGATTGGCTTTGGCTTGTAGGTGTAGTGCAGCATGTATTCGCGCAGGCGGTTCGCGAGGTGCCAAACGCCAATGACAAACAACGTCAACACAATCACGCGGCCCATCGTCGAGAAAACGTGCCACAACTGCGGCCGCATCATCGCCAGAAAGAACGTCGACACAAACAGCGACACAGTGGTGAACACTGCCCGCTGGCGTTCCCTGTTTTCCTGACGGTCGCGCTCCAACACTTCATCGACTAAACGATCCCACTTTGCCTGGACCGCAAGATTGCGAGCCCGCTTCGCATGGGGATTGTTCGAATCGAGAATGGAGTAGCTGCGATTCTTCTGCGCGTTCAATTGTTCGTCGTAGTAAGCACGCTCCTGCGGATCGTTGAGCGTGTGATAGGCCTTTGAGAGCAGTGCAAACTGGCGGCCCGCTTCAGAGTTTGGATTCAGATCAGGATGACTTTTTCGCGCAAGTTTCCGGTAGGCCGATTTGATCTCGGTCTGAGACGCATTGGTCTTAACGCCCAAAATTCTATAGTAGTCAATCACTGTGCTTCTCTAACTCCAAAAGCCAGCGATGGATGCCAAGGGCTGCCTGAGGACAACCGCGTCACTCGCCTTGAAAGTATAACACCACGCGCAAGTATTACAGCCTGCTTAATGCTACTGAGATGGTGGTTTGGCATTGGGGGGTGCCAAAGGGGAGCCGGGGAAATAACCTCGAGCGGCATTCGAGGGGGCGAGGACGTACAACTAAGGCGACTCGCACCCTTTGGCTAGTTGTCTTCGGCCACTACAACCGCCATGCCACTCAGGAATTTATCGAAACAGCAGCAAAAACTGGCTAATGCCGTCCGGCAGTGTCTACAAGTGTGAACAGTCGAGGACACCCACTGTCTACCACTTACGACACCTCAGAAGAAGTAACAAGTCAGGAAGAGGGGCTTGCCCCCGCTGATTCGATTTTCAAAGAGCGGGGGCAAGCCCCTCTTCCTGACTTGTTCTCTTTGAAGGTGCTCTTTTCCTCTTGAAGGTTGCTCTATTTCCTGCTGGCTCGATCCACGATACGGAGCAGCGTTCGGACTGCGATTCCCGTTGGACCTTTCGAGCGATATGGCTTGGCTTCGTCGCCCCAAGCGGTCCCGGCAATGTCGAGATGTGCCCAGGAAATCCCGTCCGCAAACTCCTTGAGAAATGCTGCGGCAGTTATCGTCCCCGCTTTTCGCCCACCAACATTCTTGATATCCGCGATGTCCGACTTGATCTGTTTCGAGTATTCCTTATCGAGCGGCAATTGCCAGAACTTTTCGCCCACTTCCCTGCCCGCTGCGATGATCTCGTCAATTAACGCCTGGTCCGTTCCCAGCACCGCGGCGTTCACATCGCCCAGCGCGACTGAAACGGCGCCCGTAAGCGTCGCCATGTCGATCACTTTCGTGGCCCCGAGTTTCTTCGCATAGGCAATCGCGTCAGCGAGAATCAGCCGGCCTTCAGCGTCAGTGTTGATGATCTCGATAGTCTTGCCGGTCATCGCTTTCACCACGTCTCCCGGCTTGGTCGCTTTACCCGAAGGCAAGTTTTCCGTGCAGGGCGCAACTCCAAGAATCGGAATCGGAGGTTTGAACTGCGCAATCGCCCGCATCGCTCCGAGCACTGTCGCGCCACCCGTCATGTCGTACTTCATCAACTCCATGTTCTCGCCGGGCTTGAGCGAGATGCCGCCGGAATCAAACGTCACGCCTTTACCGACGAAAGCCAGCAACTCCTTGTTGTCGGAAGGCGGAGTGGCCGGCGTGTACTTCAAGATGATCAGTTTGGCTGGTTCTTCCGAGCCCCGCGCGACACTCAGCAACGAACCCATGCCTTCCTGTTCCATGCGCGCTTCGTCGAGGATGTCAACACTCAACCCAAACTCGCCGGCAATTTCGCGCGCTCGTTCCGCCATGTCCGTTGGCGTCATGTAAGCGCCGGGCTCATTGGCGAGATCGCGAGT
>DATENQ010000053.1:0-36633 GCA_035275005.1 Pyrinomonadaceae bacterium
TGGCCGCCCGTGCTTCCAAACGCGCATTGATTGTTGAGACGGGCGGCCACGGAGTGCCGCCCCTACAGGTATCCAAGCCCGGTGTAACAGTCGAGAGGCAGGCGATGTCATCTTTAGACAGGATTTACATGATAGAGGACAACAGCAGAAGGATTGATCCTGCTGATCCGAATTCAAACTATCAGTCTTACTATCCGGACCCTATACCGTTCTATGAGAATTCTTTGATCACTCCGCTGATCGACGGTAATGCCTATTTTGCTGATCTCTTTGACGAGCTAACCCAACTCACAACAAATCGTACTTCAGGGGCGTCGAGCGGAAGCGCACAACGAATCTACCTGGCCTGTTGGGCATTAAACCCACTCTTCACACTCGATAACAATCAAAAATTGACAGAACTCCTCAGAGATCATGCAGCTGACGGTGTCGATGTTCGCGTGCTCCTGTGGGTCAATGAAGGTGCTCTTGGTTGGGACAACGTCCCCTTCGTTGAAACTCCGTTGGCCAAAACCCAATGGACAAACATTACCACTGCTCAAGAACTGAGGAGCTACCCCAATCTCGAGAACAAGGTAATTCTCAATGTTCTGGACCATCTGTACGGGTCGAGTCACATGAAGATGGCTCTTGTGGCCGATACGACGCCCGCCGTTAACAGGGTCGTTGCATACACGGGTGGTATCGATTTCACTGACATCAGGAAAGGCCAACCGCGACACTCCGGCAGGAAGTGGCATGACATTCAGGCTCGCATCGAGGGAGATGCGACCACCGGCGTTTTTGAATTTTTCAAAGCACTATGGGATGAACTGGTGGAAAGGCGTCAACGTGAAGAGAACCGATTGGTGGGGGGCCCGCACATGGGACCGCACCCTGTCGGATTCGAGGACACTACTCACGTCCGTGTTGGCGTTTTTGATGTTGTGTACGCCATACCGGAATTCGCTCAGAAATTCCCGGTCGGAGACGTGATCGTTCCCCATATTCCAGCCGAGACTAAGAACACGGTCCAATCGTTGAGAACAGTGCCCGATGTCAGTCGTCACTTATGGTCCGCGCCGTTTGATGTTTCCTTCCCGGCTGTGGGCGATGTGAAATTCACGAATCTTTCGAGCGACGTCTATGAAATCTATCTCGGCTTCAAAACCGCGATGGCCGCTGCCCAGTCTTATATCTACATCGAAAACTCAGTCATGTATTCACGTGATCTTTTTGTCCAACTCAGGAATGCCATAATCGCCAACAGCGAGTTGAAAGTAATCCTGCTAACAGCTGCCAGCGTGACAAATTTCTCTCTTCCCATGCCCAAACACAATTACTACCTCTGGAATTACCTCTACAAAGACCTTGATGCAAACCAGAGGAGTCAGGTGGTTCTTTACAAGAGCCTGCAGTATTACACGCATGCAAAGGTAATGATCGTGGACGACAAGTTTGCAATCATCGGTTCCGCGAACATAGCTAACAAATCATTCTTCTCGGACCTTGAGCACAGCATTTCATTCATCGACAACGATGGTTACCAGACTGTAAAGGAGTTTAGACAGGCACTTTGGAATGAGCATTTTCGGACTACACCCGTCCAGGCCCAGGAAATTGCCGAGATCGATGCCGCTCTCCATGTGTGGAACCAACAATGGGGAGTACTGGGGGCCTCCTTCCAAATTCCAAGTCATCTCGAGCTGACTGCAATCACAGACCCTGGCCCAGACTTTAGCTTGAGCTATTACGAATGCGGAGAAGAAGTTGGGGCTTTACCGTCGCCTTGATCGCTAATCAATGGCTTCACGTTCTCCAGGTTTCAAAGCAATAGGCAGGACTTATGACTGAGCTGGATTCCGATATTTACTTCATTACTTTGCGGACGCAGATTGCGGCTTACTGGCCGCAAGACATCTTGCCGCTTCCGGACGTCGATGCACTCGATAAAGTGTGGCTCACGCCTTCAATGTTCACGGACGATGAGCAGAGCGAAGGGCTAATCTATGAGACCACTCTTCTCTTTGAGCAAGCGCTCAGCGTTGATTTCGGATTCGTTGCGGGCTTGAGCCTGATCCTCGGTACAGCGTCTCTTACGACGCCCGTACCTCTCTCAGTGACCGTCTCGGACATTCTTGTTCCTGACCCGGAGCCATATGTTATTGAGATTGGACCAGTGCCGATCACTCTGCTCGTCGCAAGCGATCTGCTCAAGCGAATGGAGGTCACCGCGGACGGATTTGTGGAGTCGCCACCGGATCCGGTTACGGGCGAACCACAGCCGGTCGAGATCATACTCGGAGGCCCCCGATGTACCTTCAGCTCTGATGGCGAGGTTGACTTTGCTCTTGATGAAGCGGCGGGCGTAACGATACCTCCATTCATGATCGGCGATAGCGGTGTCGTTATCGAAGCAAATAACCTCCGCCTGGTCCTCTCCGCGGAAGCTGCTCAAAGTCTGCCTGCTTCCATTCCGTCCGATTGGCGCGGCGTGTTTCTCGAACAAGCTACGGTTCACCTTCCCGAAGGTCTTAATAACATTCTGCCTGATGACGTTACCCTCCAGGATTTCTTCATCGGCTCAGGTGGTTTTTGTGGCAAGGTCACCGGCAACTGGGATGTAGATCCCGTCGATCCTTTCGATGACCAGGCTGGTGACGTCTTTGGATTTCAATTCCGTCTCACCAGCATCGGCATTGAGTTCACGCAAAACATCCTTGTCTCGGGAAATATCGCCGGTTATTTGCAGGTGCCTTTCTTTGACGCACCATTGCAAGTCGAAATCGGCCTCACAAACGACGGTGATTTTACTGTTGCTCTGAGTTCTGACACCGGCCTGCTTAATCTGGAAAAGCCTGGCGTGATCTCGATAGAAGTGAGAAGCCTGGAATTTACCAAAGAGGACAACGTCTTTAGCTTAACGCTCACCGGCAGTGTGACTCCTCTTCTGGCGGAAATTGATTGGCCCTCATTCGACCTAAACGGTCTGACGATTAGTTCAGACGGCAAAGTCAAAGTGGATGGTGGCTGGATCACTCTCCCTGAACTGAAGTCGCTGGATTTCTACGGATTCAAAATCGAAATCAGCCAGCTTGGCTTTGGCTCCGAGGAAGACAACGGCGCCGATTACAACTGGATTGGGTTTTCCGGCGGCATCCAGATTGTTTCCGGCCTCCATCTTCGTGGCGGAGTTGAAGGCCTGAAGGTGATGTGGAACGACGCTGGTCCAAAGCTCAAAATCGGCGGCGTGTCTCTCGCGTTTGATGTAGAGAAGGTGCTCAACTTTGATGGTGTCGCCTACTTCATTGACGAGACAGATCCGTTGGATGCGAGCAAGCGGATTCGTGGATTTAAAGGCGGTGTTGATGTATCGCTGGTCCCGTTGAACGGAGCCGGATTCGATGCTCAGTTTATTACCGGTGATTTTGCCGGGCAGTACAAATTCTTCTATCTCTTCCTCGACGTAGAAATTCCAGTAGGCATACCCGTGCTACCTCCCGCGCTGGGACTGTATGGGCTGGCTGGTCTCTTTGCCTACAACATGACCCTCGATTATCCCGCCCTGATCGACTACGAAAATGAAGCGGCTCGTCCCGACATGACGGACGTTGCCAACTGGAATCCGCGGGAAGGTGCTCTGGCTTTTGGCGCGGGTGTTACGCTCGGAACTCTGGTTGATAACGGCTTCACTGCAAAAGCCAAAGTGATCTTTGCGATCATGATTCCCGGACCGGTCATACTCATTGAGGGATATGGAAAAATTCTCTCTTTTGAAAATGCCTACCCGTTCCGCGTCCTGGCTGTGCTCGACGTTCCGTCCGGAACGTTTCTGATGAATATCGGCGTCACGTACGCTTTTCCAAAAGCTTCCGGCGATCTGATTTCAATCGACGGATCGGCTGAAGTTCTTATCCCCGCGGGTGATCTGGGTGGTTGGCATCTCTACCTGGGCCAGGATAAACCCGAGTCCAAACGCATACAGGCCGATGTTCTCAGCTTCTTCACCGCCCAGACCTATTTCATGGTCGATCAGGATGGACTGGCTCTGGGTGTATGGATCGGTTATTCGCTCGACAAGAAATACGGTGTTCTGCGAGTAGTCCTTGAATCGTGGATCAGCAGCGCTTTGGCGGTGAGCTGGATGCCATTACAGGCGCAGGGAAGCCTAACGTGGATCGGTCGCGCTGAGCTAAGCGTAGCTAAGATCGGTCTGGGCATTTCGGTGGAGGCAACGGCTGGCGCCGAAGTTCCCAAGCCGCTCAGCATCAGTGGCTCACTCACGGTGCAACTCAAAACACCGATCGGTAAGCCAAAGGCAACGATAAAGATCAAATGGGAAAAGCCGGGCACGCCGCCGTTTCCGATTCCGCTTGCGGCAACGCTGGGTATTGAACATCGCAAGGTAACTGAGAACTGGGAGGTGCCTAAATCGAGCGAGTACGGCGTCGATGCAGATCGCCTTTGGGATGGTTCGAGTAGTTTGGCGATAAATATTCCGGAAGGTGAACTACCGCTGGTTCCGCCCGATGTTACCCTCGTTCTGAATTTTGATAAGTCGGTACGCGATGTTGGTCTAATCGGCGGAAACAATCCCGACGTACCGCCAATTGAATCAAACGGCGCTTATGAGTTCTTGTATGAATTAAACGACGTAACGCTGGAGTATTCCGACACGTGGTCCACGACGCCCGGAAATCTTTCGTGGCAGTTGTTTGAGGATGCCGGCAGCGATTACTCGATGGCCGCAGTCTGGCAAGCCATGCCGGACGCAAATGGATTGAAAAATACCAAGCTGGTCATCAACGCAACGTCGTCGCTCGAGATTTCCCGCGTGCTGGAGGACAACAGCTACTGGCTTCAGCTCCTCTCGCTCTACAACCCGGATTATCCCTGTCTCGATGAAGTCGAATTAACCTGGATAACAATCAATTTTGAGTCGTATGAGCTCGATCGGATTCTCTATCCGATGTTTGAAGACGCAGGATGGGTCTTCGTCGCGGGTTTCCCGATGCGCATCAGCGCGTATGACGCACCGTGGTTAAAGACAACCAAATCTCTCAAGACGGATAGGGAACTGGAGCTCGTCCGGTGTCTGCTGATTCTCGAACTCGCCCCGACTCCACAACAAGCCGTGCTGCTAACAAAAGGCCTGGAGATTCGTGCGGCGAACCAGGCAGGGGCGGTGACTTTTGTTCGGTACAGAACGGAAGTGACGCCTTACTTAGACTATTTGCCACGCACCGAGCTCTACATAAATCAAAGTAATCCTTTAGCAGGCACACCGGCATTTATTCGCTTTGCTCCGGCTCTTTTTCCTTCATGGCCGGATAAGGTTTGGATAACGATGATGGTTGACGTTCAGCCGAATACACTCGTCATCGCGCGCGATGGCGCCGGAAATGAAGTCGATCGGATCGAAGTGTTTTCCGACTGCTCCCTTAATCCCTTTACCTATCTCTTGCAGTCACCCAAAGGAAACCCGATTCGCAAAATCGAGTTTACCGGTCTGAACTTTCGCATCAAGGACATTTGCTGGAATGAATATGAAAGGACTGACATCAGCCGCATTTGGATCACTCTTCCTGAGGAAATGTCGAAACTCGAACTCGATCTGAGCAAAGGCTCGAATGGGACCGTCTATTTCCTCGATGAGCAGAATAATCAACTGGACACGGTTGGTTTCAATGTTCCCGATGATGGAACAGCCAAGCCGGCGCGTCCCGTGAGCCTGAACGTCGAACACCTCGCATTCAAAGTGATCCTGGTGGAAGGGAATTTTGAGCTCTTACAGGTTCGTGGTCTGCCGCAGGCAACCGTGGACGCGTTCAATGATTACGAGGAACGCTTGACTAACATCCGTACGGCTATCGAAGAGAACTGGGGAAAACATACCGCGCAGATTCTGCTGCCGAACAAGTATTACCGCGTAAGAGTTTCGACCACGAGCAAGCGCAGGAAAAATGGTAACGATAGTTGGACCACTGCCAACTTTACCGAGTACATGTACTTTAAAACTGGTAGCCCGCCGGGCACTGCGTTGGGCCCGGTAGCAGACACTGAGCACTATCCCAACGGCGGGCCGCTTCAGGATCTGAGTGCTTATATAGACACTACGATTCCCGTCGGCGCTCCACCTAATGAGCCCCAGGTTCTACATTACCGCTCGTATGACGTCGGTGTGCTATTCAACGACTCGTATATAGAGCAAATGTATCAGGCAGCCGGCTTCAGCCTGGGTATTAAATTGCTCGACAATAATCTGCAACCAGTCCTCGATGCGGACGGCGAGGAAATATTCCTGAACGGCTGGGGAGATAATCCGACGCTTTCTCTAACCAGGGAAGAGACGCAGTACTCGACACTGTGGAACAAAGAAAACTGTCTCGGGATTAGCAATGCGACGCCGGAGAATACTCAGGAGCTGATGGCAAGCTCGGTGAATCTGCAGCTCTTACCGCAGACGCAATACAAGGCGCAGTTATGGGCCGGTGATCAGCATCAGCTTTATGAATTTGTTTTCCTGACTTCGCGTTATGCGTCGTTCCTGCACCACGTCCATGACTTTGCGGATGCAGTCTGGGATCACATGTCACTGCTGGGCAATCCCGAGTTTGAGATCGACACGGTCGCGCTAACTGCGTCGCTGCAAAACAGCGGCGGTCTTTCAGACTCGGTGCGCTTCGAGCAGTTGATGGAGATCTTCGATCTGAGTCCGCGGGTGTTGCCGCAGCGGTTGGAAGTAACTTTGTTGAATGATAAGAATCAGTCGTACGGATTGCTGCTCGAAAGCCCGGAACCTTTGCCCGCCGAAAGGGTGCAGACTATCACTATCTCGATAGCCGACATCGCTGAAACCATTGAAGAGTTTCAAGGCACGGTCAAACTCATACGAGCTGACTTGAATGAACAATTGATTGAGATCCTGCTGCTCGAACGAACTGATTTATCCGGTTATCGCATCGAGTATCGCAGCCGGACCGCTGAAGATGATGAACCATTTAACTTGTATTACACCTTCGCCGCGGCATCAGTCTTTCCGGCAGGAACGAAACTGATTATCAATAACGGCGAGGAACCTGGTGTGGCGCCGCCGCCGGCGGAACATGTGCCGCTCTATGCCGGACACAGCACTCAATCGTTTGTACCCGGTGGGATCGTCGTTCGTATTGTCGACGTGCAGGATACGATTGTTCACCAGCGACCATTCCTCCGGAACTCCAGATACACAACGCAGGACGTTCACCTGATCCGCAACCAGGACGAAACCCGACTTCTTTTCTTCATCAAGCAGAATGGAATGGACTACTCGTCGTTGACGCGCGGGATTTATCGCGTTGCCTTCACATTTTTGCGAGACACGGGTGATCCAAAGTCAGTTTTGAGACGCTTTGGTTTCAGCGACGAGGAAACAGGCCAGATTGAGTTTTCGTTACCGACGTTCCTGCCATAAGCGCATCGGGACGTTTCTCGTCAGATCTGGAAAGTGTAGCCTGGATCGTTGTGTTGGTACGCGACCAGGATCTCGTGAATGTTATAAGGATGAGTCGGGCTTCCGGATAACTTGTTTCGAAGCACCTGGAAAACGTGCTCGATGCCGCCGGCATCATCGATGTCAATATCCGCTACGCAATCACCGGCTTCATTCATGAAGAATGTGAGTTGCAGGTTTCCGTAATGATCCGGTGTCTTGAAACTTCCTGCTCGTGTGAAATCGGCCGGCGGATGATGCAAGCTCGAGTCGACGGGATGGAACAAACCCTCAGCAACGCTGTTCTTCGTTTCTTCTCTTAACTCCTTTGGCACATCCGCGAAGAACCGATCGCCGCGAATCTCACGAAGCTCCTGAATATAAGAGAGGACTGTTCGCCCATTAGTCAACAACGTGGCTCGCGTCTTCGCGGTTATGTTCAGTAGCCCCGCCCGGCGAATGTCATCCAGCGCGTCGTACAGTGCCTTACCTTTCTTAGCCTCGAATCCCAACACCTTTTCGCTGTTCTCCAACACTCGTTGAATGTCGGCTTCCGTGCTTCCAAACGCAGGAAACTTCACTGCCTTCACCTTCGACGGGTCGATGGAAAAAGTCAGATCGAGAGCCGTTGTCCCGCTCGCCTTCAAATTGATGAATTGGGCGCTGTACTGATATGAAGGCGGATCGACATCGATCCGGTAGAGACCCTGTGGCGCGCCATTCAACCCTTTGATCTGGATTTTCGTTGACGCGTTATTACTGACTTTGACGACCTGGCTCAAAACCTGATGCCGAAGAATAATGTCGACCTTCTCTTTCAAAAGATCTCCATAGACATCGCGCAATTCCAGACTCAAGATGACGGGGTTTGCCATTCTCTTTGACTCCTTATAGTTTGTCTGAACAACGCTCTTTCCTACAGATTGATTCCTTCAACGATCTTCAGCGCCATCGCTACGATCGTCAGCGTCGGATTTACTGCAATCGGCCCAGGGAAGATCGACGCGTCCATGACATAAAGACCGTCGTAAACATCTTTCGTTTGGGAGTCAGTGCGAAACACCTGTCCCTTGGTGTTCACGACGCCTTCCGTCGCGCTGTTGCCCATCGAGCAACCGCCCAACGGATGCACGGTAATTAACTTCTGCTTCTGAAATCCGTCCCAGGTGAACCACGGAACGTAACGCCCGCCCATCGCTGTCGCCATCGCCCTGATGATCTCTTCGGTGACCTTGTAGACTCTTTGATTGGCGGGTTTCTCCGGAAACGTCAGGTCTAATTTCGACTTTTCGGGATTAAATGGATCATCCTCCATCGTAAACACCCCGGTGGCGTCGTCGGTTCCCATGCAGTTGAAGTAGAACGTATTCATCAACATCTCGTCTTCAGTCTGGAAACGAGTGGGCTTTGACGGATCAGGTCTGACTGGAAACCAATCCTCGAAATCGGGCCGGATCTGTTGCAGCCAGGCGAATTGCATTTGCTTCATGAACTTGTCTTTATTGATCTTGTCTTCGACCACGCGAAGAGCGGCCCCCACGAGCGGTGCAAGCATTGGCGGAACGCCTCCGTCCTCGACATTTACCTGCACCTTTCCGTCGTTAGTCGTGAACATCACGTGCGATGTGTTGATTGGTCCACGTGTTGAGTAGAAGTTGTACTTCTGCGCGGCTGGAAAATCTTTCTGTGCATCAACTACAAAGCCGGCGAAGTCGCCATTAGTTGAGAACCGCTTGCCACGTTGGTTACTGAGTTTTAGAGTTCCTTTATTGTGCGAACGAAGAAGAATCGCAGTGCTGCCTAACGTTCCGGCTGAAACTATGACAATTTTCGCGACGTGACTTTTGGTCTGATCGTCACGCGTGTCCTTATAGAACACTTCATATTTCCCGTCCGCCCGCAGCGCGATGTGACTTACGTCCGCCAGGCTCTCGAGAGCCACGTTGGATCTGCCTTCCAGGACCTGGTTGATGAGAGTTTTGTTGAGTGTGTGCCGAGCACCAGGCAAGCAGCCCTGAATGCAACGGCCCTGTCGTTCGCAGGGTGGATTCTTTCCTATGAAATCACCGGTCTGCGTTACAGTGTCGTATTCATTGATCGCCAAATCGAGCGGCTCCCAATCTCCAGTCTTTTTCCAATCAGGCCCTAACACATTAGATCCATCTCTTAGTGCCCGACTTTTACCCAGATAAAAGAACTGTTGATTCGGACCGAGTTTCTTAGGATCAAAATCAGGGCCGAGCTCCTTTGGCAGCGGGAACTTGGTAACTACTTTTTGCGCTTTACCGCGCTTTTTGGTCATCCAATCGATGGCGCCCTGCTTTTGCGGAGTTGCGCTGTGATAGTCGTCCCTGGTGAGTTTTAGCGGCCAGTTTGCCATGACCGGATAACTTTGAGTGGCATCGTCAAACCTCGGCTCGATTGAAACGTTTGCATAAATCAGTGAGCCTCCGCCAACGCCGCTTGCAGTTACGATATCGATATCTTTGAACATGCTGTAGCGGTACAGCGGCTGAGGACGTTTTTGTCCGAAGAATGCACCTACGTCGCCGAAAAACTTCCGCAGGTTCTCAATGAGCGTGTTGTTGGTTCGGACCACAGAAAGCAGGTCCATGACGCCTTTATTGTGATCCGGTCGCGGCCAATACTGAATCGGCTGTTTCTTCGGATCGTTCTTGTTTTCCTCAAGCAGATACTTTGGCAACGGACGTTCCGGAGTGAACCACCACAGCCCGCGTTCGAGCATGAGAATCGTGGCATTTGGGTTTTTCTCGAGTAGCTTGGTGACTGCGACAGAGGCGCCGAAGCCGGTGCCGATGATAATTACGTCGACTTCCATCGAATCCTCCTCGGGTAGGAAAGGGCCCAGTAAGGCTCACGCAGAACGGGACTACAGCGAAGTGTGCAACTAATTAATATGTCTTTCCTGGCAGAAACGTTTCTGCCTGCTCTTACTGGGCTGAGTCGCAGACACAAAATCGCTGTTGTTGAGGGCTGGATTAGCGAGTGTGCGAGGAGTAACTCGTGGGACGATGAGATATTTTGTGATTAATAATCATATTTGTCAGGGCGTAGGTATACGGTGAACCAACACAGCCGCTGATGGTCTGTGTTGTCAAACCTAGACCCGGAAGGAATAGAACATGCCCGATTATTACTCTGAACCATTTCTAAACCTCGCCGGGCTCACTCACAAATCAGCGCTTATCGCCTGGGGGGCGTTTTACTTTCGAGTCCGCAACAACGAAACTGATTTCAAATTAGTGGATGAACATGGGTAACGGCAGTTCAGATGGGAGTGGATCGACAGGTTCTAACCTGACAACAGGCGTGGCGATCGTAGTTGCGATGCCGGCTCTTGTGTTTTTTGTGATCGAGATTATTTACATGCAGAGGCTAGCGAGCGCGGGTATGCCAGAACTGCAATGGACTCGCTCTGTTTATCTGTTCGGGGCAATTGAAGCCTTGGCATTTTCGGCCACGGGATATCTTGGGGGCGAGAAGTTAATAGACAGCGCGCGGAGAAGGCGGAGGCTCGCGCCGAAAAGAGTGAACGGCGAGGCCAAGCAAGCTCAAACAACTGCTGCGGAGGCGATCGGAAAAGCTAAGTCTCTGAAAGAAACGGCTACTCTCAAGGCCCAAAAACAACCTCAAAAGGCTGAGACCTACAGCAACCTCGGTTGCCACCGCCTTCGCTACTGCGACTAAAGACGATCTCGCTGATATTGCTGAGTTGGCCCAACGATTGTTTCCTGAAGCTTAGAACACAACACAACCCGACCCGCCGCTCATGTCGGACTGTGGAGAAATTCACCACAATGAGCGAATAGCAGAGGCTTTGCAACACAAGAAACACAATAAAAATGTTGACATTGCCGCAGGCCAGTCAATAACATTCATTTCGCCCTCATGGCATACCCGGAGTAGTACTAACCCCAGGTGGTTTATGACTTTGATTTAGTGGTCGAAAGCACTCTTTGGCGATGCTGGTATCCTTACATTCCATTCTCGAACAATCCTCAATCGCTTCTTCGAACTTCGCGCTTGGGGCAGGGATCGTATTGATGCGATCTAACTGGGAGCGAATCGATGGCTACGCTCACTGGCAGCTTCTTATTCAGAGGCAGTAAGACTTCACTCTATTGCGCTTTGCTGTTTTTCCTTTTCGTGAGTGACTGGTCCCTCGCGGACGGCCAAATCGTCTCCGAAAAACAACTGCGCTCGCGCGCGCAGTTCTTCACCTCTGATGTCCCGGTCTCCTTTCCTGAGCGACTGGTCGTCACCGCTTCAGGCAAAGCGTTCCTCCTGGATACCGATCTCTCCACTCTTTTCACCCTCGATAAAAGCGGCAATCTGAAGCGAATATGCGGGTCCGAATCTCTGACTTCTCCGTCTGATATAAGTGTCGATACACACGGTAATATTTGGGTCTTGAGTGGGGCGAATTCTAAGATCGTCAAGCTCGCTCCCAACTGTCAGCCACAAGCACAGATCGTATCGCGGCAGATGCCACTGCGAATCGCGACCAATACTTTTGGTGAGTTAATTGTCTTGAATGGCGCCGGACCGCACTTGTTTGAGATCTATGGACCAGACGCCAGGTTATTACGGGGCTTTGGAGAGCGACTCGACTACAAAGATGAAACAACAAACAGCGAGCTGAGTGATGGACGCATCGCGGTCGACAGTTCCGGCGGTTTCTTTTTCAGCTTTAATTATCCCCCCTTGATACGACACTACGGACGTAACGGAAATTTAATCCGTGAATTCAAACCGGAATCCGATATTGCTATCGAACCACCCAATATCTCTGTCCGAAAGCAGGGCAATTCAATGGTCGTTCGCTCGCGTTATCAGATTCTGGTTTTGGATCTGGCGGCGGACGCTCGCGGACACCTCTATCTACTGTTGTCTGGCAAGAACAACGTTCCTGCGGTTACCGAAGGTACGCAAAAATTGCTGGTTCTAACTCAGACTGGTCGAGTCGTGAGAAAGGCGCTTCTCGAAAATAACTTTCACCGTCTCGCCATCAGCAACAGCCGGCTCTTCCTCCTCCGCAACCGAAGCCCTTTTCGTCTGGATGAATATCCACCGCTCTGAGCGGCTCATATCCACGGAATGATTAGTCGTCATTCATACTTCACGCTTTCTTCGACCCGCCGCCCTGGCGGAGAAGGGAGTTCCCACATAAACCTGAATTCTCACGGAGGTGAACACGAAAAGATGATCAAACAACTCTTATTCTCATGCCTCGCCGGAGTAGTTTTTACAATAGTTGCCCTTGCGCCTCCGAGCGCCAACGCCGCATGCCAGGGGTACTGTGCTGACAAGACTTTGAAGAACGGCTGCGAACTTCCCTACGCAGGCTGCACGATTCATTACGACGCCAACGATCGGCCAATGGACGTTGACTGTTTCTACGCTGGTTCGTGCGACGGACCGTTGCCGGAAGGTCCACCCGTTAATTGATACGCAGGCGGTTAAACAGGGCGACGCGTTGAGGGGCGTCGCCCGTTGGTTTCTGGGCGGTACCAAATGAAACTATTACCCAGAATAGCGCTGACCGTTGTCGCTTTCACTGTCGCATCCGGCGCCACCTATATAGCAGTTCAGCGGTGGAGGAGTGTTGATCCTAAGCCGAACGCGGTCGGGACCACCGGCCAGCACGACACCCTTGAAGGTGTTGACGGACTGACTGCAGGCGAAGTCGTCGCGCTGCCACAACTCACCACCCTTGCAGGCGACACGGTCAGTCTTGGCAGTCTCGGCAGGGAGCGTCTGCTCTGTGTTTTTATCAGCACTCGCTGTCCTGGTTGCACGCGGGACGCTGAACTATGGCAGGCCCTCAACCAGGAAGCCGCGAGAAGAGGCGCGAGCTTCTATTTGATCAATGTAAACGATGAACGATCTGACATCGAAAGGTTCGTCGCCGCTTATGATCTGCAGCAGCTTTCCGTCCTCTTCGATCCCACGCGTAAGGTTGGCCCACAACTAAAGGTCGGTTTCGTTCCCCAGTACATTCTGTTCAATGGAAAGGGTGAGGTGCTCCGACGTTGGGACGGAATTCGACACTATGACAAGAACAGTGGTTCGGAACAATTGGCTGAATTCTTTCAGCCTAGCTAGCAAATAGGCAGTTCGTTAGACATTTACGAAAGAAGGTGCCGCAGGTATGAAGCCAGGTTACTTCCTCCAGAAATCCCTTTCCTTGTTGATGTTGTCGTTATTAGTCTCGTCAATGGCCGCAGCTCAATTGAAAAACGGTAGCGGTGGAAATGTTGCTGAACCAAGCAGTCTATCAGTGGATCAACAGGATGCATTCGAGTTACTCAAAACCCTGGCCAGAAACCTTAAGAGTGAACCAGACAAACTAACCGCAGCCACACTGCAAGCGCAGATAGCTGATGTGCTATGGCAGTTTGATATAGCTTTTGCCAGGGAAGTTTTCCGCTGGTCCTTTGAAGCCGCGACCCGGCCGGTTCCGGACGAGCTAAGCGAGTCTGCCCGCGCGGTGTACTTAGCACGGCAGGCCTCCAGCATCAGACAAGTCCTGACTCGTATTGGCACTCATGATCGCAACCAGGCAGAAGTGTTGTTGAAAAGTCTTCAGGAAGAGAAAGGATTAACGTCAACATCCGTCAGACGTGACAACGTTCGTTCGGAGTTGCTCATGCAGATTGCACTGGAACTGACAGCGACCAATCCCGAGCAGGCTCTGCAATTGGGCCTGCATTCATTATCAGGCACTCAGATCCCGCCTGATTTCGGCCGTCTGTTATTTGCCCTTAGCAACGTCAATAAAAACCTTGGAGACAGACTATTTCGCGGTGCATTGACAACTTTGCGGCGCAATGACTTTGTGTATGACAGCGCCTTGATTTCTTTGGTCAATTACCTCTTCAGTTCAAATGGTAGTCCCAATCCGGATGCCACCGTTGCCGACGCGCAACTACTGGCTAATTACATTGTTGATGCGACGTGGCGTCAACCGCGTGCCGCCGGAGGGTCGAGCCTGCCCGAGACAAGTGCGATGTTCTACAGCCTGGTCCAGGTGCGCGGCCTCCCAATCGTCTCCAGATACGCGTCTGAAAGATTTCCCGAACTTCAGGGTCAAATGCACGAGATGGCTTCAGGTCTCACCGCTGCTCAAATGCAACGCACCACGCTACTTCAGACTACCCAGCAGCAACAAACCACGATTGCCGGCCGCAACAGCTATGACATCGATGAGCAGATTGAGCGGGCCACCAAAGAGAAGGATCCTGATGTACGTGACTCATTATTGAATAGTGCGGCCCATGCGCTGATGAGAGAAGATGGTGAGCGGGCTCTCAAAGTAGCCGCAATGATTGATGCCATTGAAGTACGCCGGGAAGCTGAAAACGACATCTATCTCGCGCTCGTGCAGAAACTGATGCGCGCGGGCTCTAATGATGAGGTAAGAAAGATTACGCGAAAATTCGACCGTCCTGAATTGCAGGCGAAGGTCTTGATTGAACTAACAAATAGAGCGCTCTCCAATCGTGATACGAGCCTGGCAACGGAACTACTTTCGGAAGCCTTTGATGCAACCTCGAAAGGAGAAACCTCTCCTGACAAGGCCATCCTGCTTCTGAACATCGCTCAACAATTCGCCAGATTCGATACGATACGTGGTTTTGAGGTACTGGGAGGTGCGCTCAAGCTTATTAATCAATTAAAACCCGAAGAAGCACCGGTACGCTCTGTGGTGGCCAAACCAAGACCGTTGAGAATTAAGACCTACACTGTCCTGAACGGTAATGAATTCTCTGCCAGCGATCGCGCCACTCTTGAATCTATCAATTTCAGTCAATTAGGGTCTTTTGTGGCCCATGACTACATTCAGACCAGACTGCTGTGTAATAACTTCGAGCAGCCCTTGTGGCGCACCAAATTCCTGACGGCAGTCGCAAGCGCAATGCTATTAACCCCGCAAACTCGTCGTGCATCAAGTCTAACTTCATCCAACTGATTTTGAGTCGTCCACTAAACCAATTTGAATTGGCCTCGTCAGCGCAAGGATGTTTCATCTCACTTGCGCAGCGTTCGCGCCATACTACCGAGCAATCCGACCAGAGTAGCCAGCCAGCCAGCAAGGGCCAGGTAAATGAAGTAACGTGGAATCACGAGCAGGCGCGGGAAGTTAATCGCGTAAGAGAGTTGGAACGTACACACCGTGTACATTCCAAACGGGAATACCATGCCCCAGTATTGTGGGTCGTATTTCAAGGGGAACCTTTTGTAAGCATGACGCCAGAATCCCAGTGCTAATAACAGCGGAATCCACCACGTGGCCGCGGCCCAGAAGAACAGAGTGAACCCTTTTAGAAAGGGAACCAGCTCATTCAACAGCGGCCATCCAGGTGCGGCGATGATCAGTCGCGCACCGGCGAGCGTTGTGATCGCGACGGCGCCCATGTTGATCCAATAGGGCGGTGTGAGCGACGCCATCGTCACGTTCACAAAAGTGAAGCGATAGAAGATCAACGTGATGAGCGGCAGGTAGAGCATGCAGCCAAGTAAAAACATGCACAAGGTGAAGAAGAGAATCGGTTCATGGTAATCGACAAGGCGGCTGATCAGTAGTGTTCCGAGTACGGAGATGGATTGAGTAGCGACCACGACAAGTAACCAGCCACCGTTCAAGCCTGCTTCGATCGACGGTTTGTTCTCGCGCACCGTCACGGCTGTGAAGAACGTGTACATGATCACTATCCACAAGCTTACCCCAGCAATCCAAAGCACCATCGCGGGATAAGAGCGACCCGCGACAATCAGCAACGCGCTTCCCAGTACACACGTGCCCGCGACAACCGTGAAAAAGCCCGGGCCTCGTACGTGATCGTTAATATCAGTTTTAACTCGTGAGAAGAAAAACAGAAGGCGCAGAAGTAACAACACGCATAAGATCAGGTAAGCAACAATATCAATGACGAGCAAGACGATGGCAAGCGTCTTCATCTCGAGTAGAAAACAGGCAATGGAAATTATTCCCGTTGCCATTACCAGCGCGAAGTATCCCGGAAACAGATCTGCAACGACTCGCAAAAGAGCGTTTTGTGGGGCGGCTTTATCCATCTGAGGTGGATTCTTCGTCGCAGCGTTTACAGTCGAGCTCGAAACCGATACGTGAGGCGCGTCCTTCCTCGCTCAGCACCCAGGGGCGAGTCGTCATCGGTGGATCGTGACGCAGGTGCTGTCGATGCCCGCATGCCAGAACGGCGCGCCAGTGATGCTCGTCGTCTTGATCGAAGTCTATGATTTTTTGCTTCATCGCCGATCGCGAACGTAACCGCTGCTGGTCTTCCTGCGTGAGGTGGGTCGCCACCACTTGATGATAGACAGAGTAATGATAAAGCAAACACCCGACGCGACGACGAGTGGCAGCAACACGTAATAATGACGAGCGAGTGCAGCATCGACTGTGGCGGCAAGGATCCAAAGTTGCGCGATATTGATCATGACGAGCATGATTAGCCGCGCTTGCCACACTGCGGTTTGTCCTGTCCTCGTTTTCAAATCAGGCTCTTTCTTTCGACACCGAAGGATTTCTACCGATCGCCCAGATTTGTCCGTCCCGCATTTCAACTTCAATTGCGTCTAACGGGCGCGGCGGTGGACCGTAAAGTACAGCACCAGTGGCGGCATTAAACGCGCCTTCATGACAAGGGCATTCCAGTCGTTGATGTTCGCGCGCGTAATAAACAGGACAACTCAAGTGCGTGCATTTTTGTCCGTAAGCGTGATAAGCGCCATCCGCTGTACGAATGAGAATCGCGGAATCTCGTTCAGTCGGATAGGAAAAATTCAAGCTGCTGTTTGGCGCGAGAGACTCAGCGCCATTAATGCGCGCAGCAGGAAGCGAAACTGATTCACGTTCGTCAAGTGCGGCCTTCGCGGCGAAACCGGCGGCGCCGGCAAAGAGCGCCGCGGACGTCAGACCGAGAAAATTGCAGAACTCGCGACGCGTTACCTGGGCTTCCTCATCGCGCTCGTAAGGAAACTCAGCCTGAAAAGGCGCCGTTGCTGCGCGAACGTCAGTTTCATCTGAAAGGTTCTTAGTCATCGTTGTTTATCGCTTGCAAAGGCGCAAAGAGGCAAAGCGCTGCCGCGTTTCTGAAGTTTTTCTTTGCGCCTTTGCGCGAAATTTCCTGTTAGAACTCATTGCTCTTATCAGAGTGTTCAACCTGCGTATCGATCCACGACTCTGCCGCTTCGGTTAACATTCCCTCGAAAACGCCGCAACCATCAACCTTCACTTCTTCAGCATCGGCCGGCAACATCAAATAGACTTTCGTTTCCACCTTCTGATTACCAAACACATGTACATTCACCGGCTTAGTCCGGCGCAACGGCACAATCTGTTCATACTTGCCAAAGGAGATAGCACCCGTCGGACAAACACTCGCGCACATTGGCTTCAGCCCTTCAGAGGAACGGTCGTAACACATGTCGCACTTCATCTGGAGATGAATCTCCGTGTTGTACTTCGGCACTCCGAATGGACACGCGTTGACGCAGTTTCTGCAATCGAGACAGCGCGGTTTAAGTGCAGACATCACCACGCCGTCATCTGAAACTTTGATCGCGTCCGCTGGACAAACAAGCGCGCACGTCGGTTCCTTGCAATGCATGCACACGGTCGGCATCGTCGCCGTTGTCTCCGCACGATCGATGTAGTCGACAAAGATCATCGAGTAGCCTTTGTGCGTTGCACACTCGCGACACGCGGCAACACACGCCCGGCAGCCGATGCAACGTTGCGGATCGATAAACATCGTCTCTTCCATCCGCTACCCCCTTTTGACCTCGCTGGCTGATGCGCCTTTGCGTTGGCGGCCGAGAATCGGCAATTGCCGCGAATGAATCTTCTCGATTCTCGCCGCACAGGCCTTGAACTCAGGAATCTTAGAAGTCGGATCCAATGCGGGATTCGTCAATTGATTCACTGCCAGTTGTTCTCCCCAGTGATAGGGAATGAAAATCGTGTCGGGACGAATCGTCCGCACCACCAACACGGGAAACACGCCTTCACCGCGTCGCGAAATCACCCGCACACGTTCGCCGTCGTTAATTTTCAATCTCGCAGCGGTTTCGGGATGAACCTCGACATACGGTTCAGGACATTGCTCCACCAGGAAACCAATGCGTCGTGTTTGATTGCCTGAAAGATACTGATAGACCACGCGTCCACTCGTCAGTATCAAAGGAAACTCATCATCAGGAACTTCTTTGGGAGGGTTGTATTCAATCGCATGAAACTTCGCTTTACCGTCAGGGTGATAGAAGCGATCTTCAAACAAACGCGGTGTACCCGGATGATCTTCGGTTGGGCAAGGCCAGAAGATGCCGTTGTTCTTTTCAATCTTCTCCCAGGTGATGCCGTAGTAATCGGCGTTGCCGCCGCGCGAGGCGACACGCAACTCGTCGAAGATTTCACGTGGCGAGTTGAAGTTGAAATACTTCTCGCGTCCCATTCGGCGAGCAATCTCCTGCACGATCCACCAGTCAGCGCGAGCTTCCCCGGGCGGGTTGTTGGCCTTGTTGATCTTTACGACGCGTCCTTCGCTGTTACACGTTACGCCTTCATCTTCGCTCCATGCCGAGCCCGGTAAAACCACATCCGCATAACGCGATCCTTCCGACATAAAAAAGTCGATACAGACGTAGAACGCCAGACCTTCCAGTGAGCGACGAACATCGTTGATATCAGGCAGGCTCACCATAACGTTGTTACAGATCGACAGCAAACCTTGAATCTCGCCTTCGCGCATCTTCGTGAACATCTCGACGACAGAGACTCCGGCTTGCGGTAGTTCGGCTTCGGGCAAGTCCCACACCTGACACACGTGTTTGCGATGTTCCGGGTTCAGGATCGAACGTTGTCCGGGAAGTTGATCCGCTTTTTGACCGTGCTCGCGTCCGCCCTGACCGTTGCCCTGTCCGGTGATCGTTCCGTAGCCGCGTCCGGGCGCGCCGATTTTCCCAGTAGCCAGGACCAGATTGATGTAAGAGAGCACGTTGTTGACGCCGTTCGTGTGATGCTCAATGCCTCGAGCATGCATCACCATAGCTGTTTTGGCGCGGCCATAGAGTCGCGCGGCATCGACAATTTTTTGTGCCGGCACACCGCAAATCTGCGAGGCGATATCAGGTGAAAAACGCTCGGCCAGTTCGCGTGTTGTCTGCCAGTCGTTGGTGCGGGCATCGATGAAAGCCTGATCGATAAGGTTTTCTTCGATTAGGACGTGCAACATTCCATTAGCGAGCGCGACGTCAGTACCCGGTTTTAACTGAAGATGCAGATCTCCCTGACGCGCTGTCGCCGTCTCGCGTGGATCGACGATTATCCAGCGTCCGCCGTTGTCGCGTTGTTGCCAGAGAAACTTGTTCAGCACGGGGAAGGTTTCGGCGCAGTTTGATCCCGCGATTAGCAAGACGTCAGACAACGGGATATCGCTCCACGGGTTCGCCGCTCGATCGATGCCGAAAGCTTTATTGTTCCCAGCCGCAGCCGAGACCATGCAAAGCCGCCCGTTGTAATCCACGTATCGAGTGCCTAATCCCGCGCGCGCAAACTTGCCCATCAGGTAAGTTTTTTCAGTCGTCAAAGAAGATCCGGAATAGACTCCGATCGAGTCTTTCCCGTGCTTCTGTTGCAGTTCCTTGAATTTCGTGACGATGAGATCCAGCGCCTCGTCCCAACTCGCGCGTTCAAAACGACCATTACGTTTAACTAGCGGATAGAGCAGGCGATCGGGATGATGGACCTGCAGGTAAGCAGTCACGCCTTTCGGACAAAGACGGCCTTCATTAACCGGGAAGTCATAGCGCGGCTCAACGCCGACCACATGATCGTTTTCGACGAGCAGGTTCATTCCACATTGAACTGCGCAATATGGACAGTGAGTGGGCACAACGCGGTCGATCACGCGATCCGCGCGCCAGCCATCGTGCGGCGCGTCGTGAAGATGAGGGCCATACGCCTCAATGATCTCTTCCAGATGTTCGACTCTACTCATGAATCTATCCGTGAACCTTGAAAAACTTTCTCCGTCGTTTCCGGCAGGTTGGCATATGCGAGTCCGCGCATGACGCGCTTGCAACGCGGACAATAATCCTGGAGTGTCTTACCGTCGCCCATCGAATAATCAAACCCGAGTTTGTCTACTACCGTTTTCAAATCATCGAGCCAGAGTTGCGCCACAAACTCGGCTCCGCAGCGCGCGCACCTCGCTTGCGGCATTTCCCGGGCGCGCTCCTGATAAAGCTCTACGCCGATCGACGCCGGACGTTGGACCACATGAAACAGCTTTCCGAACGGTAAATAAAAGAGCGTCATAATCACTGTTGCCTGATGAGTCAAAGCGATGAAGTGATACATGTAGCCGTTGAGCCATAAACTCGATGCAGTCAACATGAGACCAGTTACAGAGATTGCGATCAGCAACATGTGAGGCACGAAGTCGAGCGTGAATTGCTGCAACGCAATCGCACCTCGATCACGCAAACGCCGGTGAATGGCGATCGCACATCCGGCAATCACCATCACGGCAGTGAAGTCGAGCGCATGAAAGGTGACCCAGGCAATCAGGCTGCGGCCTTGCATGACGTTCAATGGAAAGCCGAAGACGTAAGCGCGATAGCCGAGCTCGCCTTCAAGTTTGAAATGAACCCAGCCAAACACGAGCGGAAAGGTAATCAGCGCGGAGAGCACACAGCCCCACATGATCAGGAAGTGCATGGCCCATCGTGAAAATCCGCGTTTGAAAATGAAGCGCTGCCCGACGAGGTTCGTGGCCATTGTCTTCGCAGCGTTCGCGGTGTTCTGAACAAACTTTTCTCGTTGTAAATAGAGTTTCCAACCGCGCCGCCAGTACACGCGAGTAGCAGGGCGCTGCAACCAGATGGCATAGCGAAAAATAATCGCGCCGAACGCTACGACGCTGGCGATGGTGTAACCAAAGAGAGCGGCATCGTAGTGTTCGAGATTGCGTGAGCCGGCAACTATGAGAATCGTCAGCAGGGCAGAAGCCGCCAGGGCAAGCAAGACGGGTTTCCGATTGTTCGATGGGCTGGTCATTGTTGTTGATTTACCCAATCCTCGACTGAAAATCGTGGTGGGCGATTTTCGAGTTCAGCGTTTATTCGCGCAGCCAGATCCGTTTGTTCCGGCTCAGTTAGAATTGTACTCGCCCAGTGATAGATCTGATTTTCCTCGATCTCGTTGTGAGTAGCCAGTCGTTTTTCAACCTCTCGAACAGTGTTGCCAACAGCACCTAATTTGGCGACGTCGTGCTTAGGGAGCTCACGAAGAACGCCAATGGCTTGCGCAAGCTCACGCATGAAGAAATCGTGGTCGCTGCGCAAGTTCTCGATCATGGATTGCGCTTCAGTCAGATCTGACGCCACTGGGGCGTCGACAGTTGCCGTCAATCTTCCGATTACAGCCGGAAATAGGTGCAGATGTTCCGCTCGAATGTGAACAGCAAGCCGTGCCCACAAAAGATCCAGCTTGGAGTAGCTCGTCTGTACATCCTTGTTGTCTAACGCCGTCAGGAGTTGTTTCAGCACCTCACTCACTGCGTGATGATCGTTCGACAATCGTTGGCGCGCTTGAGACACGATGCTTCAGTTAGATCTGCTGCGGTTGCTGAGTATGTGTAATCGAAACTAATTGCGCCGGCCTAACGCGATCCGTTTCAGCTAACTGTCGTAACGCATCGAGTAAACCTGCCAGATCAACGCCTTCGCGGCGGCAAGCCTGCTCGATTGTGATTGCACGTGCCAGTGTTTTACGTAGCACGGGATTACGCAATAACGGGAAGCCCCAATGCACAAAAATGTCGAGCGATTTCGGATAACGAGCTAATACTTCGCCAACTTTCGTGTCCGGCGTAATGTCCAGTTCCTGAAGAACTATCAACGCACTTGATTCCTTTTCCAGTTTCCTGCCAACTCGTATATTAGCGAATAGCTCATATCCCCACAGCGTCAATCCGACGACTTCAATAAAGCCGGATATTCCCATCACTGAATAAGCAGATGCTGAGAAGTCGGTTGCGATTTGAAAAGAGACGCGAGTCAGATTTCCCAGATTCAGCAACACGAACGTGGGCCAGAATGAGTTGGCCCGTCTCACGTCGATGCCGGACAGCGTGGGCACAACCTTGCTCGACACACCCACAATCATCATCATGATGAACCCTACAGTTAACGAATGACGATAGGCTCCAAAGTACGCATGCGAGAAAGGCACAGGCGAACCCGTGATCGGCATGTAGATCCCGAAATTGTAAATTGGCGTGAAGACGAGCATCGCGGCGGCGACGATAAACCAGACGTGGGCAGCGCGTATAAACTTCAGACCGCGATCACGTTCATTCCCGGTCACCGAGCCGAATAGTCGATATTGAAACGGTGTTACGATGGCAATCACCAGCAACACGACCGAAGTTAGCCACTGCAATGCCAACAACCAATGATTGCCGGACGTCATTCCCGCAATGAAGAACACGGCGCCAATAAGGATTGATCCATTCAGTCCCCAGAATAGAAAAGATACCCACTGTTGCGAGGGTTCGCGAAAACCGTATGCATGTGGCAGGAGGCGAAGCGAAATACCCAGGATCATTACTACTGCTAAGCCCAGTAACTGCACGTCGCGGTAAGGGATATTAAATGTTGCCAGATTGAAAAGCAGTTGCTCACGGGTGCCGGCAAGCTCAAATAGTTTGAAGATAATGGGGTTAGCGATCGCGGCAATTAGAAACCACGCCAACGCGGCATACAGAAAGCGGTCGTACATCTCGTGCTTCCTGGTTCGCCGAATAGTCTGAACCATTACTCCGGCGAAGATGACGACCGAAATCAATTGGATAACGGACGCAAGTACTTCGAGAGGTAAGGATGGCGACGATAATAGATGCGCAACAGTCTGCAGGGCTATTCCGCCGATCATCAACGGCAAGCTCAGAAACGCGAGTCGGGGCCGCCATAACGCGGCGTGCTTGAATCTGGGCACCGCCTGGTAAGCAAAGCCCATGATAAACAGACCGACGAAACCGAAAACCATAGCGTGTCCGTGCGCTAACACCCATGAATAGCTGACTGCGCTAAAGTTCTCCTTCAGTCCGATAGTGAGGAGATTGATCGCGCCCCACACGCAACCAAGGGTCAGAACAACGGCGATTCCCGCCAGAAAGAAAGGTCGATAAATAGTGTCGGCAATCGAAGGTGAGAATTCAGCAGCAACCGGAACCGTTTTGCTCGCCGCTTCATTTAGCTCCTTGAGTAACACATCAATCGAGACTCCATGTAACCTGGCAAACCAGCCAACCTGTTCGTAAGGCCCAAGCGGCCCACCGCAACCTTGCAAGCCGTAACGATCGAAGACTGCGCGCGTCAACGGATAACGAGCGACAACATCGGGCAGTAAGCTGTCGGCGCTGATTGTTGGAGTTCTTTCGCGGGTATTCATGGCTATTAATTCAGGGCTTTTTCAAGATCCAGCGCCTTCGGAAAAAGTATGTTGTTTTCCAGGTGAATATGTTGGTGCAGATCTTTCTCGAGATTTTCGAGGGCTTGATAGAGCGTCTGGTAGCTGATGCAGGCGTCGGCCGGCACTTTGTAGTCAGACGTTAACACACGCAACTCGCGCAGGATCTGTCCAGCGGTGTCGTGTTCCACCATCATCCTCCGTATGGGATTGTTGACCGTTCCGAACGGAGGAAAAGGAACTGGCTGGTTCTGGTCGGCTGCCTGTGACATGGCCACGATATAGGGGAAGAGTATCTGCTCTTCTTTGAACATGTGTGGCTTCAGATCGGCACAAAGTTGCGTAACGAGCTCGTCAAGATGGACGAGTTCGGGGTGATTGGCTCCGTGAGCGTTGAGTACTTTATCGGCGAGGGCCTGAAGTCTCACCATTTCCGATTTGGTGAATACGTGGTGCGTGTCGAGGATGTGAGTGATTAGCTCGGGAAGGGAAGCGTTCTGAAAATCCTGGGCTCCCTTCTCTTCATTTGACTGGCCAACACCGGTCAGCATTTCCATCACGTCGTCGACATCAACGCCGGCTGAAGCGCAGGCTTGACCCAATGGGCGGTTACCTCCGCAGCAGTAATCGATCTTTAGACTTTCGAAGAGTCTCGTTGATTCCGGCATTTGTAGAGCGACGTCTCTCACTGTCATTTCTGAATTAATCATGGCGAATTCTCCTGGTTAGTTCTATGTCCGCACTATTCCGAATCTCACATGTGCAAGACAGGTGCCGCGGAGAAAGCGCCGAATTTCGCGCCGTTAGCCAATGTTGGCTGCGAATTTTTCATAAACGGTGCGGAGAAGTCCGCAATGCTCAAAGATCAAAATCAATCTTGGACCGGGTCAGTACAGGGAGCGGTAGCGACCTGATCAGTGATTAGCATGCGATATTCCCTAACAATCTTGACTTCACGGTGTGACCAGGCCGCTACCGCTCCCTGTACTGACCCGATCCAAGTGTGACTCCTACCTTTGAGGCAAAACCCCGCCGCGGAGCGCGATCTGACCTTTGCGGGAGAAGTTAATGGATTCGCCGAGAATGCGCGCGGCCTCCTGAGGAGCGTGGAAACCGGTCGAGTTTTCCGACTCGATGAAGTCCAGGTAGAACTGCGCACGACGCTGGAAATCTTGTGCCGTGACAACCGCAGGGTCAGTCCGGCCCGCGTCCCTCGCAGCCTTGATGTCGTTAATCAGATCGACGAGCGCGTCCATCGCCAGGTTGCGAAGGTTGTATGTTCGCGTCTGAATGGTTTCCACTCTGGACTTCAGTTCCTCTTCCGACCACTTGTGACAAGTCTGGCAGGCGCGGTTGATGTTGAGCAGTGGCGAACGTACGTGATGATCGCTGATCTTCAATGCTCCTTCGCGCTTGTAAGGCATGTGACAGTCAGCACAGACGACACCTGAGCGCGCATGAATTCCCTGGTTCCACATCTCAAACTCCGGATGCTGCGCTTTGAGCACCGGCGCGCCCGTTTGCGCATGGTCCCAGTCTTTGAACTTTTGCTCGTCATAAAAAGCGAGAATGTTTTCCACCAAAAGACCTTTCGCCCACGGATAGACCAGGCGTTTTTCCGGACCGCTGAAGTGATACTCGTCGTGACATTGGCCACAAACAAAGGCACGCATCTCCTGTCGCGTCGCTTGTTTGTTCACGTCGTAGTTCTGGATTCCCTGCGAAGCTTTCAATGCGCGGATTCCTTCGATGAACGCAGGACGCGTGACACGCAATTGCATCGTTTGCGAATCATGACAATCAATACAGGCAACTGGATGAGTCACAATCTTGCGCGCTTCGAAATACGGCATCTTGTTTAATGCCTCGAAGCCCTTGATGATGTCGCCGCCGCCGAGCTGCTTGTAAGCGACATACGCGGAGGCGTGACAGTTGATACAAGTGCCGGGCTGCTTCGTAACCTGCTGGCGTTCGGTGAACATTTGATCGTCAAGCATGTACGCATGACCGCGTTCTTCCCTGAAGTCTTTCGAAAACGCATACCCAGCCCACATTATTTTCAGTCGCGGATCCTCTTCGAGCCGCGATTGGGCCACGATCGAACGAGGATCGGCCTGCGTGGGCGTGCGCGGCTCGGCTTCGCTGCCGCCATAACGCGTCCGCACCTGATCGGTTGTCTTTAAGTAATCGTCGTATTGGAGAGGAAAGTTTTTACCCCAAACACTCGGATCGACCGTGTCGTCAGTGAGCTCGACAACTCTAAAGAATGGGTTGCGTGCTTCCTGCTTGCGCTGAAAAATATTTACCAGTAGCGCCAATCCCAGAACAGTGGCACCAACGGCTAATCCTACCAGACCGAAAAATACCAATGAACGACGTTTGCGACCGCTTTTCTCGTTCCGCTTCTCCTCACTCATTTATCTTCTCCAGCGACGTTAATGTAAGTGACCGACCGAGCGGTGACAGCGAATACAACTCGTCTGCGCGTCTTTCGCTTCCGGGTGCGGGCCTTCGATGGCCTGCACGATTTCCTGATGACACTTGCGGCAGGCCTCTTCCGCTACTTCAGCGCCTCGTTGCGTGATGTGAATGTTGTCTTCAAACCAGCCTGTGGTGAAATAGTAGGAATGCCAGAACCCGTTGCGCGCTTTAGTGGCGTACTTCGCAACCAGTCCGGGAGGCGTGTGGCAATCATTGCAAACCGCAACTGCCCGATGGCTCGACTTCAGCCAGCCGCTAAACTGGTCCTGCATGACATGACAGTTCACGCAGGCCTCAGCGTTGTCGGTCATGTACGAATAACCACGAGCGTAGACGAATGTGTAGGCCCCAACACCTACTGCCACGCCGATCGCGACACCCAGGATTATTCCGCCCGCCAGCCTTCCTGTCATTTTGTGCCTTTTGCGCTTTTTTGTGGCTTACTTTTTCGGGTGGCACTCGACGCACTGAAACATCGAGATATCTCCCAGGTTGATCGGATGCCGAAACGGTGCGCTACCGTTGTGACAAGTCTCGCATTTTCGATCCGCCAGGCCGCCGAGATCGACCGGATGCTTAATGTCAACTGTTTTGGGAATTGTCAGCGGTCTCGCTGAATCTGACAAGACCGTATGACAGATGTTGCAATCGTTGCGAATCACTTTTCCCGTGTCGCTAACGTGCTCGCCGTCATGACAACGAAAACAACCGGACGAGTAGAGATGTCCGATATTGTTCGGATGAGTCGCCCAGTTCGTCTTCATCTCGGGGAAAAAGTAAGTCTTGAAGATGCGCTGGGTTTCGCTGATCGCTGTTTTTATCGTGTCGGATTTTTGCGAGTAAACCTGGCTATAGTTAGTCCGGTAAAACACATCCAGACTCGAGGAGATCGTGTTGAGTGCCTCTTGTTCCGTAGCGTAAGGTTTGTTCAGTGCTTCCACTGCCTGCCGCTTGAGGTAGGGCAGTGAGGGATCGAGACGGCCCGCGGAGAATGACTGGTCCAGCGCGACGTCCGGCGAGAGGTACGCGTGCGCGGGCCGGTTGTGACAATCAATACAGTCCATGCGCCGCTTTTCCGCCGCTGCGATTTGTTCGGCGCTGAGCGGTCGCGTTCGATCGTAATACTCCGTCACGTTTCCGTTGCGATCCTGGACGCGAATCCACGGAATTACCTGCCGTTGCTTATCGCTTGCAATGAAAGTGATCTGATTGCCGAGGTTCATGTGCCAGTGAATTCCGGCCACCGGTCCACTCGTGGGATCGCCGCCGCCCACGTTAATCAACATCCGCGTTTGTCGTAGCGTGTTCTGCTCGTCGTAGGCGTAATGACTAAAGGTCTTGAGCTGTGCGCCGTGAAATTTCGAAGGCCAGTGACATTGTTCGCACGTCTCATTGGCGGGACGCATGTTATGAACAGGCGTCTCAATTGGTCGTGAATAGCTGTCTCGTATCAAGGCGAAAAGTTGACGCGCGCCGGACAGTTTTGAACGAGCATACGACTCAGCGCCGTGGCCCACGTGGCAATCAACGCAGCGAATTCTCGCGTGCGACGTGGCGTGGAAAGCGACAAACTCGGGCTTCATCACCGTGTGGCATGCCTGTCCGCAAAACTCGACCGACTCGGTGTACTCGTAAGCGCGATAGCTGCCAAACGCACTGGCGCAAACGAACGCAAAAGAGAGGGTGAGGATCGCGATCGCGAGATGGCGTTGTCGTGGCTCGTTCAGATCGATTTTTGGATACTCCGCGATCTCCGAGTCTGGGGATCGACGCCGTCTTCGTCTCTCCATCAACATCCCGGTCAGGATCACGAGCAGACCACACACAAGGAACCCGGGCAGGATGATGTACGTGACGATTTCGAGATAGGGGTTATGTGATGTTTGCGTCAGCTCGATGAGAAACAACAGCAGGATGCTTACTACTGCTGCAATCACGATCAGTAAGCCTACAAAGCTGATGTAGTTTTTCAGGAGAGTTGGGGATTTTTCTTTGCTCATTCGCGAGTCTCGATGAGTTTAGTTAAAACACGCGCGCCTCTCATGTCGTTGGTGCAGCAACGACATGAGAGGTGTTGGGGGAGACGCCCTTTGACGGCGAACTATCTACTGAGCCGATCTCAGTTGCTTCATGTAATCCAAAAGTGCTTTTGCTTGTTCCGGAGTAACGCCTTTCTCGCCGTATGCCGGCATGTTTGGAGGCTTCTCGGGTTTCTTGCCTTTGAGTATGGCGTCGAGTTGTTGCTCCTCGGTTAGGGACGCGTCGAATTTCTTCTCGGCTTTTTGACCGTGGCACGCGACGCATTTGGCTTTGTAAAAGGCAGCCGGATCGGAAGGTTGTGCATCACCCTGCGCCGGAGCAACGCTGTAAAAGATCACGCCAAACAAGAAGATTGCTGCAACCGTTATCGCTGTATTTTTGACTCGTTTCATCATGTCTCCCCTGGGGCGGTGGGCCCGCTCACAAGAACCTAAGTGCAACGCCCATGCCGACAAAAAATCGCGTAAAAACGCGTGCAAACTCGGCCTCCACGCGGGCTTTTGCGCAAGCAGTGCGAAACTTTCCACAACCCCAAAACACGTCGCTTCTAATCCCTGTTTTCAATCCGCGTTCATCCGCGGCTAAAACTGCCATGCCGGGCCCTTGTGACATCGTTTGCACACCGAGAAATCATCGCCGCCGAATGTTCGCTGACCGTTGTGGCAAGTCGCGCAGCTCGAGGCCCGAGCGGGTGCGTGATGGTTTAGCGGCAGCGGCGACGACACCTGTCGTCCACGCATCGAACCCGCTCTCACGCTATGGCATGCGGCGCACGCTAATTTCTCGGAAGCATCGTGATTGGCGTGACTGAAACCTACCCGATATGCAGCCGCCCGCTCTGAAGTGCGAACGAAGCGTCCGAGCTGATGACACGTGCTGCACGAAGAGATGTCGCGCCCGTTCGCTTTTGCGCCCGGAGTGTGACAACTAAAACACGTTACATGCGCATTCAGTCGCGCAGGGATCGATAGACCAATGCCGCCACGGTTTCGTCGATGACAAGTCGCACACGTAACATCCCCGTGTTTCGCATGATCGAATCGAACGTCGAAGCTCCGCAACGGCGGAAACGCTTTGACCTTTCCGCTCTGCGCGTCTGTATGACAGATCGTACAAATCTCACTCGCAGGATTTGCGAACTGTTGTGCGTGACAACCCGTGCAAGGCGCATGTGAAGCTTTGCCAGGCAGCGTCGGTTGCGCGGAGTTGTTTTCACGGCGATGACAAAGCAAACACGGCAAACGCGCGTGATTCTTATTGTCGTGTTTGAATTGCGAGTAATTCGTTTGGGCCGTAAAAAGGCACAAAAAGCACAAAAGTATGCGGAAAATCATTTTGTGCCTTTGGTGCTCTTTTGTGGCAGTCATAATCATTTCGCCGGCTTGTGACACGCATCGCATTTCTGCGGCAGCGGCGCCAGCTCGCTCTCCTGGTTGTGACAGGTGAAGCATGTCGCATGATTCAGCGGGCTGGGCTCCTCTTCATGTTTTGGAACAACCACACGGAAATCTGAAACAAAGTCCGGACCCTTACCGAGCGTTGGAAACAGGTGTCGAGACGTCTCAACCGGAGTCACTTTCACATGACAGTTCGAACAGATCCGTGGCGCCGGTCGCTCGCGCGCGAAGAACTGTTTCCGATGACAATTCAGGCAGGATGCATGTTCGGGAAACTCGGTGACATCAGGAAACGCTGCGTCACCTTTACGAACCTCCTTCCAGTTTTTACTGGGAAACTTGTGACATGAATCACACGCGAGTTTTTCTTTAGTCACGTGAGTGGAATGAGAAAAGCTCGAATAATCAATCGCCGGCCGGCTGCCGGACAAAGCAAGAACGATTATTAGAAGTGTAGATATTGATAACACGCGCGCGAGCTATTCCCTGCGTCCGAAATATAAGCGCAACGACGTATAAGGCAGGTGCGCATGATAGTTCTGTGGTCGTGGGCCAACTATCGTGCTTTCGTTGTAGTTGTAATACTGATAGCCGACATTCCAATCAAGCCGGTGATGCAGTTTGATAGCCAGCCGCGCTTCCGGCGACTGATAGCTCATCGGATACGACGCGATCAACGTTCCGGGTATTCCGGTCGGATCAGCTACTCGAGTTCCCTGGCCGGTGTCCTTGTTGATGCGATATGCGGCAAACAGCGTCGCCCGCGGCGCGATACGGCTAACGGTCTCTATGAAGAAGAAGTTATTCCTCACGTAGTACAAACTATTGCCGAACGGATGCTGAACGCTGTTGAAGAAGTAATCGACTATCGCCTTACTGTTTATCCAGTGATAGTTGTAGCCGGTGCTCACTGAAAATCGCGGCGTCACAGTCCAGTCAAGTGATGAAGTAAAGATCCTCGACTTGATACTCACGCCAAAGTCTTCCAAAGAAACTCCGGCGATCTCGGATGGGTTGGCGTTGTTCTTTGCGATCACTCCGAGGTTGAAACCGATCCGCGAGGTTGGCTTGTACCTCACTTTGCCGCGCAGGTTGGTGTAATCGTAATTGCCGATTCTGAAAAATACGTTGTCCGCGGTTCCGTGTTCGGCGTCGAAGTAGATGGCCCAATTCTTATACGGTCTGGCTTTGAAACCGCCGAGGAACGCGTGTGTGTGGTTGAGTTCGGTTTCACTCTCTGGCACGAGCGCCGTAGGCTGGTTAGCGCCAAGATTGAAACCGCTAATCGCTTCGGTGATGCGACGTCTTCCGTAGCGATAGCCGAGGTGAAGTGAGTAATCCTTATTGAACTGGTAATCGCCTTCGACGGTGTTTTGGATCTTTCGATACTCAGTGTGTGTGTCTACGTTCCGATTATTGAAACCTATCGTGTCAGTTCTTGTACCGCGAGTGAGTGAGAAAAAGTCACTAAAGAGAGCGGCGCCGTTGATTTCAAATTTTTCGACGCGGAAAGTGTTCGACACACGTAACTTATTCGTTGCCAGAAGCGTGAGGCCAACATCGCCGAGCCAGTTCGGTCGTTCTGTGTCGCCGTTAAGAGTGTACTGGCCCAGGTTCAGAATGTTTGGAGTGGCGCCGGGCGGACTGGGAGGAAAACCCGTAATCCGGGGGTTCCAGTTTCGTCCGCTGAAATTTTCCAAGTGCGAATAATTCTGCTCGGCCTTGCTGTAGATGATGCGACCGGTGACGTCGAGTTTCCTGGCGACGAGCGTTTGCAAACTGAAACGAGTGTAGTTAACGGTGCCGCGCGCGGGTTCATTGCGATCGAAACTGGTTAAGCTTGGTGCGGTCGGATTGACGTTTATTCCCGGAGTGACTCCGAGATCGATCACACTGTCGTCACGAAAGCGCCGGAATCCCTGCAGGAACGAAAGGTTCAGCGGACCGAGTTTCCCGTCAGCGCCCACGCGAAAATCATTCGCGCGGGATCTAAGCTCCGAGAGTAGCAAGAATTCATTGCCGCCGGAGTGGTAATTGGTGAATGCCGGCCCGCTGTAACGTTCGGGTGAGTATCCGACATTGAAGCGAATACGTTCATTCTTCGGCAGGATAGTAAGATCAAAATCCCCTAATTGAACCCTGGTGTCGTAGCCGTGCTCCCCGGTCGTTAACTTTGGTGGTACGCTGAATTGCGGCGGACTAAAAATCCAGTTTGGATTGGCGAAGTTGTTCAGAAATCGGAAGTACTTGAAGCGACGATAAGTAGCGTCGAAGCGATACCACTTCGGCTGCTCGACATTGACGCGAAGACTGCCTTGCGGATCGGCGCCCCAACCCGTTGAATTGACCAAAAATGTCTCGAATAAAGTGTTGTTTCCGTCTTTTGATCTCAGCAGGAAGGAGCTGTCGAAAAGACGCGGGCCCGCTCGGTAGTTCAGATCACTTTGATATTTATTGTGATCGCCATCAACACTAAGACCTCGATAGCCAAACTCGATGCTGGAGATAACGGTGAAGTCGCCGGCGTTTTCGCCGCTCTCAGCCGGAGTGTCGGTGGAATCGGATTTTTTGGGAGAAGGTGACGCTGATGGTTGTTGCGCGGCAACCGAACACATCGTCACGATCAGCACCAGCACTAATCCCGCGACGCGCGCTGAAATCTTTTGCTTCGTGCTCATGGACCCTCCCATTAACGGAAAAAGACCGGACTCGTCCGCGACCCGTGGATCTTGATATGACAGTTTGTACAGTTTGCGTATTGCGCGTTTAGGTTATGCTGCGGACCGGCGGGCTCCTCCGCTCCGACACCGTGGGCCGAGCTGTGACAGGTCAAACAGAGCTGTGCGACGCGGCTCGTGATCAGCAAACGCGGATTAGACGAACCGTGCGGTGTATGACAAGCGATGCAGCCGTCAGTCTTTATTGGAGCATGCTCGTAAACAAAAGGTCCCTGTTTGTCTGCGTGACACTTGATACAGGCTGCGTCCGCGCCGGTCGCGAGCCGCGTTTGCTTGAGCTCAAAACCGCCGTGCGGATTATGGCAATCGCTGCATTTCATCGCCCCTTCCAGCACTTTGTGATGGAACGGCAAATTAAACTGGTGCTTGGTTTCGCTGTGACAACCCATGCAAAGCTGCGGTTCGCTGTTCCGGAGCAGCTTCAGATCTGCGATACCGGGCTTTTGGGCGTTGGCACTGGAGACAAATACGTTCGAGGCGGCCAGTTGTCTTCCGTGCGGTGGTGAATGGGTTGAGTGACACTCAGTACAGCCGATGTCGTTGCGCCAGTGTTCGCCGCGACGGAAGTTGTTGTGTTCCTCTCTGCCTGCATGACAGCCTAAACATGTTTCCGATGTTTCCTTGGACGACTTGTTCTTAAACGAAATGATCTTCTTCGGATCGCCTTCTTCGACGTGGGCTTTACCCGGACCATGGCACGACTCGCAACCGGTCACCTTATTTTTCCAACTGCCGATCTTTGTGAGCTGGGCGTGGGAAGTGTGCGAGAAGTTTTTGAACTGATCCTCGTGACAGTCTTTGCAAGCTTCGCTGCCGACGTAGTCTTCGGTCCTGGACTGCGCCGGTTCGTTCCGGTTGGACGGAGCCGACTGGGTGGAGTTGTCGTAACTAAGCCAGGCGACCGTGGAAAGCATGAACCCACAGATCAGGAGTGCTTTGATGAGTTTGTACAACTTCGGCTCTCCTTAAAAAATTGCTGAAATTTGGCTGACCCTGAAACTCGAGGTGCGCAGTATTCTAGATTTTCGACAACCGTTTCCGATGTGACGACCGTCACGTTGAAAGCTTCTCCAGGGCGGTGCGATCGCAAATCAGAATGCTGTCCGAGGTGACGCGAATTACCTGTTGTCTGTTAAGAATCGCCAGCAGCCGCGTCACTGTCTCTCGCGACGAACAGATCATTTGCGCAAGCTCTTCGTGAGTAAAGATCCTGTCGACCGAGCCGTTGCCATTGCTCCAGTTAAGCAACAGTTTGGCTAAACGACCGCTTACTGTTTGTGGCAGGAGCAGTAACTTTGCGCGTTCCGTGAGCTCGGTTAACTCCCGGCTCAATATCTTCAAGATGGCCTGGGTGCCGGCCTGGCTCTGCTGCATGAGAGCAATGAGTTCGACGCGTGAGATGAAGTCTGTGCGGCAGGGCTCGAGAGTCTTGACTGTCACGTCGTAAGAACCGTTTTGCAGTACTGAGTTCAATCCCAACACATCGCCGGCCTGCGCGATGCGAAGCATCACGATCCGCCCTTCGCTTGAGGAGATCGAAACGGTAGCGCGACCGGTTCGCAGTATGTAAACGCCGCGTGCCGGTTCTCCTTCGGCAAACAGCACTGTTCCGCGACCATGAAGCGAATTCAGGTTATGGAGATTCGAGCCGTGGATTTCGCGTACCAGGAAATATAGATCCGCGTCTGACTGCCTATTTGACGGCTGGTCAACTTCTATCTGTCTCGCGCTCGGCATAATTGCCTCCGCATTAAAAGATCAGTCAGCCTTCGTAAGGGCAATGCTTGTGCCAATTGGAGCGTGGTCTATTCTTTGTGGAATTAACGTCTTGACCGCTTGCATGAGCGGAAAATTGCGCAGACCAGCGAATTTTTGCGTGAGTTTCCCTATGAGTTGTTCACTAGCTTTGCGCGAAAAGTCATTACGGCGCGTGTGGTTGCGGCTGTGCCGCCGTTTTAAATACTTTCGAGCACAAAGAACCCGAGGCTTAACCGCTTGCGCGGTGGGCTCGAGGCGCGAGGTGTTGCTGGAAGAGTTTGGCCGTGGCTTCGAGAAAGTCGTACGACGTAACGATGCCGACTAACTCATCGCCGTCTACAACCGGCAGGCAGCCTACGCGATTCCTGCGCATGAGCTCCATCGCCTCCAACGATGAGGTCGATGGAGAAACCGTAACGGGGTCATTCACCATGATCTCTCGCACCGTGATCGGTTTGATATCGCTCTCAGCGCGGCTAATCATCATGCGAAGCAAGCCACGATGAGTCACCAACCCCACTAATCGTCCCTCAGCATCTTCAACAGGTACGTGCCTGATATGTCGCCAATCCATCACGCTGGCTGCCAGATCGATCAAATCATCGGGATTAACGGTGAACAGATCCGTCGACATGAACTGTCCAACGGTACGATAACAGTCTTCCCAATCCTCGGGTTCCGACTTCTCGACGATCGGCCAACGATGAACCGGCGAGCCCTGCTTCTGATTTGCCAGTATCTCCGCAGTCAATCTTCTGCGGCTTGCATCTTTCGCGGCCGAAGCACCGCTCGCCGAGAGTGAATTGGTTATCCAACGCGCACCGGTTTGCCGGCTGGACGCACGCTCCTCGATGATTCCGAGATACTTATCAATGTCTTCACTCGTCACCTGCGAACTACTCAAACCCTGGCGCGCGAGCGGAAGCAACTGGTCCAGAATGAGTGAAGATGCGCTATAGCTCTGTCCGTCAATCCACTGAAACTGAGCATCAAGCCCGTGCCGCGCGGCGCGGAAAAAGTTCAACTTCGCATCATCAAACGCCATTCGCGACGCAACATCGCCGTATGCTTGCGGCAGCGCCAACATCAAGCCGGTAAAGAACGCAGCATTCGCAATCTCATCAACAATCGTCGGACCGGAAGGCAAAGCACGGTTCTCAATTCGCAGATGTGGAACGCCTTCGGTTACTCCGTAACACGCACGATTCCAGCGCCACACCGTGCCGTTATGAATTCGCAAAGCCGCAAGCGACGGTGTTTCACCACGCGCCAGGACGGCAAACGGATTTTCTTCCGGTTGCGCGATCATGATCGGACGAAAACGCGTGATCTGATCGTGAAAGAGCTCGACGACGGAATTCCTCAGCCACTGATCGCCGAAATTGACGCGCGTCGGTTGGTTGCGCGCGAGTTGCGGACGCGAGCGCTCGTCAGTTGAGTGTTGAAACAGGGCCACGCGTGTTTCCTCCCACAAGCGTTGGCCAAACAACAGCGGCGAATTGACGGCAACAGCGAGCACCGGCGCCGTTATAGCCTGCGCAGTGTTGTACTGATTGGCGAACTCACGCGCGTTACTCTGAAAATGAACCTGGAAACTGGTGTTACACGATTCCATCATGATGTTGTCGTGCGTCAGGTGCAGCTCGTCCAGTCCTTTAATGTGAATTGAGAGCGGGCCGCCGCGCAACCGAATCACGCCTCGATTCAGCTCGTGGTAACGCGCGATCGGAGCAAGATTGTCGAGTGTTAGATCTGACTTTTGTAGCGTTGGCAGTATACCGGAGAGAAGCACATCGGCGTCTTGAGTCGCCGCGCTGTTGCGCGCCAGCGCGATGAGTTCGGCGAGCTCCTGTTCCATCCGGTTGAAACAGTCGTGCTCGAGTTTTAGCGGGGTGAGATTGGCTTCGAGATTGAAGCGGGCGATTTCGGTTGTTAGTCGCGTGTCGTTTGCGTGTTTCAGCACTTCCAACGAGACCGGAGCAGGTCGCAAATAACGATCGATCAGGAACATCTCCTGCTCGGCTCCGATGCGCTTAACGCCGCTCTCGAAACGGCCATCCTCGAGCATGAACGCGAGTGCGCGCAGATCTTCCAACAGTGCCTTCATGAAAGCCTGCGACTGTTTTTCGTCGACGTGTTGCTCGACGTTATGTTCTCCCATCAGATTCCCCTGGGCGTTGCCTCAAAAGTCCGAAATCATTCTAGGACACCTGTAGGGGCGGCACTCCGTGGCCGCCCGTGCTTCCAAAC